>CAYZUF010000126.1:0-4434 GCA_964481645.1 uncultured Thermotogae bacterium | reverse complement strand
CATGGCGATAATAGTACGTTTTCACATCTCCATCCTTCTCTTTCATGGTTGAAGAAACTATAGGAGATAGACAAATGAAATCTACTTTTTCTGTTTCCCCGAACTTCGGTAACTCAAGTACTTCCACAGTTTTTGTCCTAAAAGACGAGCTGGCAATCTCTATCTCACCTTCCTGTAAAAGTCCGTTGGCAAGATGTTCCACGAATTCGTCCACCGGAGAGGAGACCAAAAGCTTGACCTCGTCCGATGTCGAAACTATCCTGTCTCCATTTACCTCCATCTCGGGGAACCTTAACTGTGAATAGGTAAACAACTTGAATCTCTTGGATTCGTCGTAACGGTATCCGGTGTCGTGGAGGAATGCCGAGTAGTCCTCCGAGGAGCGGGAAAGTATCTCGTAAATCAGTGAAGTGAGGTGGTGGTTATAGTTGATTGGGATGGAGGTCTTCCTACTTGATTGCGCAAAGGTTAACTTTACGCGCATCCGCCTCCTTTTCTTTATGAATCAACTTTCTAGCAAAGACCGTCATGTAGATTGTCCATAAATTCCCAATTTTGTCAAACGCCCGCTGGAAGAGTCGCTTTGCTACGCCCCCGCTTTCTCCTCTCCCAGGACGAGTACGACCTTGGCTGCTATCTCCTGGTAATTGGCCGGTGAATCGGACGAGGCTGCCAGCTGGTTTGCTCTCCGCATGAAATCCAGCAGCTCCACCTTTTTGTCGTACTTTTTGTTCAACTCGATTACGGAGTCCGTGGAGATATTTCCTATTTCTTCTCTCCCGCTGGTGGTGTTGGAGGCCAAGCTGATCAGGAGTGTTTCGAACTTTTCCACTGAGGAATGGTCTTCAGGGACGTATTGACTGGCCGCGAAGATGGCGAGCTGATGGGCGGTGGTCCGCTCTTCTACGGGGACCTGGGAGCTTTGCTCGGTATTCTGGATCTGGGTAAGGACCAGGATGGCGACCGCGCCGATGAAGACGATCACCCCGATAAAGCCCAGAACCTGACGGTTGCTGTTTTCCATCCTAATCCCCCTGACACCGGGATTATAAAGTATGGACCGGAGGTTGCCAAGTTACGGGGGTGTTTGCTGCTGATGCTGAGTCCCGGGCAGGTGCAAAGACAAGGCGGAGTTGGCGACTATTCTTTTCTCTTGTCGGTGAGGGGAGGTAGATTGCTATTGCAACAGTTGCAATAACTACTAAATTCTGTTAGTTTAATCTCGTTGGGTAAGCTGGAGGTCGGGCTGACCGCGGATCGTAAGACGGGGTGAAGGACGATGGCCGTGAAGGATGAATCTGACCCGAAGGTGAGTAGTGACGAGGGCAATCGAAAAAAAGGCATCAGGTCACGGAAGATCAAGAACCTGGAGCACCTGGGAAAGTACATTACCCTGGCCAACCGGGCCCAGAATGCGCTGATAGCCCAGAAGCTCGGCGGGTACGACGTAACCAGGGGGCAGCTGCCGATATTACTCGCCCTGTACCAGAAGGAGAGCGTCAGCCAGCAGGAGCTCTCCGATATGTACGATCTGGATAAATCCGTCGTGACCAGGACCATCGATCGGTTGGAGGAGAACGATTTCGTCTATAGGCGGGTTTCTCCCAAGGACAGGCGCAAGAATTTGATTCATCTAACCCGGAAGGCAGAGGAATTCAAGCCCACTTTGATTTCGGTTTTGGAAGAAAAGGAGGAGCAGTTAAACAGGGGAATATCCGAAGAGGAAAAGAGGCTGTTCAGACTGACCATCAAAAAGATGATAGCCAACCTGAAGGAAGAACTGGACTCGGAGATAAAATAATCCCTCGGCTAATTACGATCATACTGAGGATATAGGTGATCTGTTTGCCGAAACTGAGATTAGCTTCCAGCCGGGAAGAAGGCGAGTTCGAGTCGGGTACCAATCTGTTTGAAGCCCTGAGGGAGATGGGGGAAATCGTCAAGGGTTTCTGCGGTGGCAAGGGGTTGTGCGGGAAGTGCAGAATTCTGATTACCGAAGGAGAAGCACAACTCTCCGAGGTAACCGACCCGGAACGGAAATTCCTCTCGGAAGATCAACTCGAAGCTGGGTACAGGCTGGCTTGCCAGGCGCAGATGATGGGGAATTCGGTCGCCGTGCGTGTTCCGGATTACTCTGCCCGGTCCGGGGAGATGATACTGGAGGATGGAATGGAGGTAGAGTACGAGGTCGACCCCCCGCTGAAAAAATTACACCTGGACCTGGCCGAGCCCTCCCTGGATGACCCCACTCCGGATTACGAACGGCTGGTAGATGGAATCGAGCGGGAATACGGAATCCATGTCGACAAGATAGATTATGAATTACAAAAAAAGCTGCCGACTCTACTCCGGTCAGGCGCGGATTCCGGAGGGTCCCTGGAAGTAACGGCTACCGTCTTCGACGAGGAAGAGATCATCGACGTGGAGGCCGGTTGGAAGGATGACCTCTATGGACTGGCGGTCGACGTTGGGACCACCACCCTGGTCGCTTACCTGGTAGATCTGAATACCGGGGAGACCCTTTCCACTAGTTCGGTTCTCAACCCCCAGGTGGAGATGGGAGGGGATCTGGTGACCAGAATTACGGAGGTCACTCAGGGAAGCGTGAGTAAGAGCGAGGCTCAGGATCTGATCCTGGAAGGGGTAAACGGTTTGATTGACGATAATCTCGCCCAGAGCGGGGTGGAGAGAGATGCGATCTATTATGCCGCCTTTGTGGGCAATACTGCCATGCACCATTTTACCCTGGGGATTGATCCGAAGTACGTAGCTCGCTCCCCATTCGTCCCCGCCAGGAAGGGCCAGGTTAGAATTAAGGCCGGTGAGAGCGGGCTCGCTCTGAACCAATCCGGGTACGTAACCTGGCTTCCCCTCAATGGCGGTTGGGTGGGAGCGGACAACGTGGGTACTCTCCTTGCCGCGGAGATTGGAAAGCGGGAGGAAATGACCCTGGTAATTGATATCGGGACAAACGGGGAAGTTGCGCTGGGCAATCGTAAGGGGGCGCTGGTTACCTCTACCGCGGCCGGCCCGGCTCTCGAAGGTTATAGCATAAAGCACGGGATGAGGGGCAAGCAGGGAAGCATAGAGAGGTTGACTATCGAAGAAAATAGCCTGGAGCCCGATTTCCAGACCGTGGGAGACATTAAGCCGATCGGGTTGTGCGGATCCGGTATTATTGATGCCGCCGCGGAGTTGTTGAGGACGGGGATAATTGGTCGGAGTGGCCGTTTCCGTTCTCCCGGCTCCACGGAACGGGTTCGGGAGGGGGAAGACGGTCAGCCGGAGTACGTTATCGCCTGGCGAGAGGAGACCGGGCTTGAGACGGAGATAACCTTCACCCAGGGAGATATAAGAGAGGTCCAAAAGGCCAAAGGCGCTATTCAAGCCGCGACCCGAGTCTTGATGGACGAAGTTGGAACCGAAAAGGTGGATAGAGTCTTGCTCGCGGGGGCATTTGGAAACTATATTAGTAGCAAATCCGCTCTGATTATTGGCCTCTTTCCCGAATGCGACCTGGAAAAAGTTACCTCTATCGGCAATTCGGCGGGAGTTGGGGCCAAACTGGTCCTCCTCGATAGGGAGAAGATGGAGGAGGCTAAAGAAATTGCCGATTTTGTCGAATTTTACGAGATAGCCGGCAGGGAGGGGTTCAGAGAGAACTACATGGCATCTTTGGGCCTGCCGCATGAGGAGCCTGGGCTTTACCCGCAAGTTAGGGAGTTATTGGACGGTAGCTCCGATAGAGCCCTGTGAAATCGTGTCCGGAAAAGGGAACCTGAGCCTTCAAAAGGGGGTGAGACCGGGAGGATAAATCCAGGCTTTATTGTTATAATCCTGTTATGAAAGTTTGTTTAAGTTTTACCGAGAAGTTTAACCATATAGGAGGGTTAGCTTATGTCGGATCAACTGGTAGAAGCGATCGCTGAGCTGGAAGAAGAGGAGGCCATGGACCTGGTGAAAAGCCGGGTGGAAGAGGGAGTAGCTCCCAGGGAGATCCTGGACAAGGCCCGCAAGGGGATAGAGATAGTTGGAGAGCGGTACGAAGAAAAGGAATATTTCTTGCCCGAATTAATGCTGGCCGGCGAGTTGCTGGACGATATCATGAACGTGCTGGAACCCGAGATGGCAAAAGGAGAGCAAGTGAAAGAAGAAAAGGCGGGTAAGGTGGTCCTGGGTACTGTTCAGGGGGACATACACGATATCGGGAAGGGTATTGTCTCTTTCGTCCTGGAAATTAACGGATTCGAGGTTCACGACGTGGGAGTCGATGCACCGCCGGAGGATTTTGTGGCCAAGATAAACGAAGTAAATCCGGAAGTGGTGGGGTTGAGCGCCTTTTTAACCACGGCTATTGACGATGCTAAAGAGACTGTGGAGGCCATTGAAGGGGAAGGTCTTCGGGACGAGGGGAAAATTAGGAGCGGTGGAGCG
>CAYZUF010000125.1:0-4444 GCA_964481645.1 uncultured Thermotogae bacterium | reverse complement strand
GGTTAGAATGCTACTTATCCTCTCCCGTAAAAAGCTCTGTGTCCATGACCTCTCCCGACTGATCGGGGCCTCCCAGTCGTGGATATCGCACCACCTAAAGACGCTTCGGCTCAGTAACGTGGTGAGAGCAGAAAGGAAAGGAAAGGCGGTCCACTACTCCCTTCGGGATCAGCGGGTGGCCGATCGTTTTCGAGGCTGGTTGGAATACGTGAAAGATAGGAGAGAAAGGTAGAGCCCCCGGATCCAGGTTGGCTACGGGGGGTGTGTCAAATTCCGGGTGAAGACCCGGGTTGAGAACCGGGAGGAAGAACTTAACGTTATTCCTCTCTATTCCGGAGTGGCTCCAACTCCCCGGTTTCTTGATCCTCAATACCTTATTGTCTCAGGAGGAGGTCAACATGGGCGAAGAAAGAAATCATAAATTCGATACGTTGAGCGTTCACGCAGGCCAGGAACCGGATTCCGAAGCAAAGTCCCGGGCGGTTCCCATCTATCAAACTGCTTCCTATCTCTTTGACGACGCCGAGCAGGCCGCTGATTTATTTTCCCTGGAAGAGGAAGGAAATATCTACAGCCGCATCTCCAACCCCACCAACGAGGTCTTCGAAAGGAGGATGGCCTCTCTGGAAGGGGGAGCAGGAGCGGTGGCTACCACCTCCGGAATGAGCGCCCTGAACGCTATAGTCTTCACCTTGGCGGAAAGCGGAGAAAATATCGTTTCTTCCTCCAACCTTTATGGGGGGACGTATACCTATTTTACCCACAGCCTAACCCGATACGGAATCGAAGCGCGGCTGGTCGAGGAGGACGATCCGGGCAGGTTTGCCGAGAAGATCGACGAGGATACGAAGTTCGTCCACCTGGAGACGATAGGCAACCCTTCGCTGGAGGTACCGGACATAGAGGCATTGGCCCGGGTTGCCCACGACCGCGACCTCCCTCTGGTGGTGGACAACACCTTTGCCACACCCTATCTATGCCGCCCATTCAACCATGGAGCGGACGTCGTCTGGCATTCCACGACCAAGTGGATCAACGGACACGGAACGACGATCGGCGGAGTCGTGGTCGATTCCGGCAACTTCAACTGGGAGAAAGGCGACTACTCCAACCTCACCGAACCGGACCCCAGCTATCACGGAGTGAACTTCAGGGAAAAGTTCGGAGAGGAGGCCTTTATTGCTAACTTAAGAGCCAGGGGGTTGAGGGATCTCGGCGCCAACCAGAGCCCTTTTGACGCATTTCTCAATTTACAGGGGGTGGAGACTCTGCCCCTGCGAATGGAGAAACACTCCGCGAACGCCATGGATATAGCCGGATACCTAGAGGATCATCCCCAAATCAGCTGGGTAAACTACCCCGGTCTACCCGATCATCCCACCCACGAGCTCGCCTCGGATTACCTCGAGGGGGGATACGGGGGTATCATAACTTTCGGTCTGGAGGGAGGCTTCCCGGCGGGGAAAACTCTGATCGAATCCGTGGAGTTGATCTCCTTTCTGGCCAACGTCGGCGACGCGAAGTCCCTTATTATTCATCCCTCCAGCACGACTCATCAACAACTTAGCGAAGAGGAGAAACAGAGTGCGGGAATTACGGACGACATGATTCGATTCAGCGTGGGAATCGAGGACCCGGAGGACTTGAAGGCTGACTTATCCCAGGCCCTGGAAAGGATTTAGCCAGGGGCCGGCGGGAACCCCGTTCCTTTTCCGAGCTTAATCTAGGATCTACCAAAATTAGCCGAGAGTGCCCCGGGGCACCCCCTGGGGGTGGATCGGCTGTTTTGAGTCCAGCACTCAATTGAGCTATGATACTTGGCCAAATTATCGTAAGTTTCTCTAACTATAGGCAAAGCTAATAGTAAATCCGGACGCTAATTTAACTAGATAAGCCTCCTCAATTGAGTGCTGGGTCAATCTTTCGTTTTTCAAATCCGAAGTTATTTTTACCATTGTCTCTTTATATGCCCCGCTCTGTGGGCGGGGTGCTTGATTCCGAAAACAGATCGGTTGAGAGGTAACGCTCCCCGGAATCGGGCAAGATGACTACAACTAACTTCCCTTCGTTTTCAGGCCTTTTCCCTATCTCGACCGCCGCGTGGACAGCAGCTCCCGAGGAAATTCCGGCAAGTATCCCTTCCTCCTCGGCCAGTCTCCTGGACGTTTCCTTCGCCTCCCCATCCGCTACCCGGACTACCTCGTCAATTACTTCTCTGTTAAGTACGTCGGGGACGAAGCCCGCTCCGATCCCCTGAATCTCGTGGGATCCGGGTTCACCGCCGGATAAAACCGGGGAATCGGCAGGTTCGACCGCTATCGACCTCAAGCCCGGTTTCTTTTCCTTCAGAGCTTCGGAAACGCCGGTGATCGTTCCTCCGGTACCCACCCCGGCCACGAAGATATCCACCTTACCGTCGGTGTCTTTCCAGATCTCCTCTGCGGTGGTTTTTCTGTGGGCGTCGGGATTTGCCGGGTTTTCGAACTGCTGGGGGATAAAAGAGTTGGATTGAGAACCAGCCAGCTCTTTGGCCTTCTCAATTGCCCCGTCCATCCCCTCGTCCCCGGGAGTTAGCCGAAGGTCGGCTCCGAAGGCCGTCAGCAGCTTGCGTCGCTCCCGGCTCATCGTATCCGGCATGGTCAAGATTAGCTGATATCCTCTGGCCGCGCAGACGAAGGCCAGACCGACTCCCGTGTTGCCACTGGTAGGTTCCAGGATCACTGTATCCTCGTCTATCTCTCCCTTCCTTTCCGCCTCTTCAACCATGTTTACCGCGATCCTGTCCTTGACGCTCCCGCAGGGGTTGGCCGACTCCAGCTTACCCACCACTTCAGCCTGAATTCCTTCCGTTACTTTATTCAACCTGACTAGCGGGCTGCCAATCAACTCCGTTACGCTGTCGGCTATCCGGTTCATTTTCTTCACCTCAATTGATTCCTCGAAGTCTCTCCGGTAAAGAAGAATGGGGATGTACATCTCTCGTGTTCCCGGTTAATGACACGGGTTACCCTCATTCTCATTAACTTTTACCCAGGTACTTTAATACTTCTACCAGTTCCTCGATCTTGTCCTCACCCTCACCTTCCCTTATTGCTTCCGAGACGCAGACCCTCATGTGGTCCTTGGTCAGTAGGTTGGCCAGTTGTGAAAGAGAAGACTGGACGGCGGCAATCTGTTTCAGTATATCGATACAATACCTCTCATCTTCTATCATCTGCTCTATTCCTCGTGAATGACCGATGACCGTCCTTATCCGATTGAGTGCCTCCTCTTTCTCCGTCGGCAGCTGCTCCAGGCTTCCCTTTGCTCCGTCCTCCTTTTCCTCAACTTCCAGGTCGCTATATTCAGCACAGGCCATGAGTATCCCCTCCTAGGAATCCCGTAAAGTCTTCAACACAGTCACTGTCAGCAGGACTATTAACAGAACGCCAGCTATCCAGAACAGGACCATCGGGCCCCAGCCCCAGGGTCCCCCAGCCATGTGATGACCCCAGTTGTCACCTTCCGTATGGGCGAATGCGGGTAGGTTAATCACCGAACTACCAAATAGTATAAAAATCGGGTACAAAATGTAGCTTTTAAACTTACTCATATTCTCCTCCTGGAATTCAACGATTTCTCCTGTTTCCTTTCTTCAAGAGTATCCCCTCTAACTGTCGAGAAATTTTTCCGGGTTCTCTTCAAACTCTTTTTTACACCCCGGCGCGCAGAAGTAATAGGTTTTTCCTTCGTACTCGTAGGTCGCCGGAGGGTCATTTACGTCGACCTCCATACCGCAGACCGGATCTGTCGCTTTTTTACTCAAATCATTCACCTCCCGATTATTTGGTCTAAGATTGATAACTCGGGCCGATATCTACTCCTTTTAACCTGTTCGAATTGGTAACCACGTTTACGGAGGAAAAGGCCATAGCCATTTCCGCGATCGCCGGATGGAGCAGTCCCATCACGGCTATCGGGATGGCAACTGTGTTGTAAAAGAAGGCCCAGAACAGGTTCTGTTTTATTTTGGCGAATGTTGCCTCGGACAGTTTTACCGCCTTGACCACTGCGGAGAGGTCTCCGTTAACCAGGGTGATATCCGCGGCCTCTATTGCGATGTCGGTTCCAGATCCTATTGCTATGCCGACGTTCGCCTGTTTCAGCGCCGGGGCGTCGTTTATCCCGTCCCCGACCATCGCGACGTTCTCACCCTTCTCCTGTAGCTTCATGACCTCGTCACGTTTCTGATCGGGCATGACCTCGGCAATTACCCTGTCTACCCCAACCTTGTCGGCTATAGCTCTTGCCGTTCGTTCGTTGTCACCGGTTATCATCACCGGCTCCAGGCCGAGCTCCTTCAGTTCGGCAATGGCGTCCGCCGGGTCTTCCTTGATCTGATCGGCAACGCCGATTACTCCAAGCACTTCCTGGTCTTTTGCCACCAACATGGCAGTCTTTGCTT
>CAYZUF010000124.1:0-4470 GCA_964481645.1 uncultured Thermotogae bacterium | reverse complement strand
GGGCCCCCACTTACCAGGTGAAACCTCCATTTGGTTATCCTATCCTTCCGGCTTCGATAGTTGAAGGTCCCAAGCGGGGGATTTGTATTTCTTCGTTAACCGGGATATAAATAGATGGAAAGAAGCCTAGGGATACGGTTGTTTCTATCGGGGGGAAGGTGAAGGTTTTGGGTCCGGTCTGGACCGCTGGCTTCGAGTTGTATTGCTCTTCCTTGGAAGGGAGGTGAGTATGAACGGGAACCGGAGATTGACTGCGGGTCTGGGATTGGTTTTAGCCCTTTCGATATTTATCGGCGGGCTGGCTCCGGGCGGTCTTGCCGCCCCAGAAGGTGTTCAGGGTGAAGTCGCGGATAGCCTTCTCGACAAGCTACTGACTTTTATTCACAGTGCGGCAAATATGATCGGCAAGGGATTGGTCCAGCTGGTGGAAATGATCGCTGACGTGGACGTTTCCGAGCTTCAGGAAGCTCTGGGGTACCTGGGAATCTTGACGGCCTCGCTGGTCATTTTTGGGGCGCTGAAGGCAGCTCAGAAGATAATATGGTTTATCGTCCTCCTGGGCTGGGGATTGATAGCGGTGCGGATAGTTCTGGAAGCACTGGACAAGTCGCCGGTTAAGTAAGGATAGGGAACTGCTCGTCGTTGGATTATCGCTTCAATTCGGATCTCTGGAGAGTTAATCTCTAAACGTAAGGTGGAAGGTGAAAATCTTGAGACAGGTCTACCTCTACCTGATTTGCCTGGGGACCTTTCTGGTCCTGGACCTCCTCTGGCTGGGAGTGATAGCGAGAGGGTTTTATCGGGAACAACTGAACCCCTTGATGGCGGACTCTACGAATTGGCTGGCTGCTGTTCTTTTCTACCTCCTGTT
Organism: uncultured Thermotogae bacterium; assembly: GCA_964481645.1. Lineage (GTDB taxonomy): Bacteria > Bipolaricaulota > Bipolaricaulia > M55B111 > M55B111 > JAGXLP01. Next base: position 3,599 of record CAYZUF010000124.1, on the reverse strand, counting down.
TGTGGCAGGGTTGCTGGTCTTCGTCGTAAATCCCGCGGTTGAGAGGGGATCGTTAGCCTGGAGCCTCGGACTTGGTTTTCTGTTTGGAGTAATCACCTACGGCACCTATGACTTGACTAATCTGGCCACTCTGGCCGGCTGGCCGTTGAAGGTGACCCTGGTGGATTTGGTCTGGGGTGGAGTGCTTTCCGCTCTAGTGTCGGCCTCCGGTTACTTAGCGGCTACCGCCCTTTTCCCCTGATTTGTCTCTTCAGGTCCTGCCGCCGGATCATCCCGGGTGCAGTGGAGCCACCCTCGCCCAGCAACTTGTCTAAATCGAGAAAAATTTCCATAATTTGTTTCTAAAAGAGCGCTGAAAAGTGATGGGAGGTTTATCGACCGGTTTGCTGGATTACGGTTAAATGCGAAAAGGGGTACCGGATCCCGTGGCCAACCTGCTGGGACGTCCGACAGCTGGTCATAGATGTTCGACTTTTAGGGATGGGACAAACCAAAACTTTTCTGGAAAAGGAGGAAAATGTTAGAAGGAAAGAAAATACTGATAACCGGAGTCCGAAATAAACGATCGGCGGCTTTTTCGATTTTACGGGACGTACTGGACCAGGGCGCGGAGGTGGTCCTTACCTCTCCCGACGTGGAGCGAACCAAAAAGGCCGCCCGCAGACTTCCCGAACCTCCCACAGTTCGGGAACTCGACGTAACCGAACCCGATACCATCGCCGAGACGAGGAGCTTTCTGAGCGAAGAGTGGGGGGAGATGGACGGGCTGGTTCATTCGATCGCTTACGCGGATAGAGATTGCCTCAATTCGGATTTCTTTAAGGCGGATAAGGATCAGATATTGCACGGCTTTGACGTCTCTAGCTTTTCGCTTTTCACCCTGGCTGAAGAGTTTTATCCTCTAATGAATGAAGGCAGCAGTATCGTCTCGCTCAGTTTCGACACCGAAAGGATCTGGCCCCCTTACGGGTGGATGAATTTCTTCAAGGTGGCACTGGAATATTTCACCAAGATGCTTGCTTTGAGGCTGGGGGAGGAGGGAGTTAGGGCAAATGCCGTCTCGGCCGGAACCATGAAGACACTGTCCGCCAGAGGTATACCAGGATTTTCCGCCATGGCCGGGGAGTACGAGGAAATGGCTCCTCTGGCCTGGGACAGTAGCGGCTCTCAGGAGCAGGTGGCGGATGCTTGCACCTGGTTGCTCTCCGAGGAGTCGGAGATGGTCACCGGGGAGGTCGTCCATGTGGATGGCGGTGCGAACGTGAGGTCGGGATTCGGGTTCGAGAAATAAGGATTTTGGGCGAGCTTCGCAAGGGGTTAGGTGGGCCTTCTTCGAGGACGGAGGAGGTAAGGGCAGGGCTAGCTTCTCGGGCGTTTCGAGAGGCCTCGGAGCTAGAAAAGGATGGTTGGAGTGGGTGAAACGACGGAACCAAAGCCGGTAAAGCTGGTGGTCGGACTGTTGACCAGTCTGCCCTCGATACTGGAGGAGGTGGAGGCGGATGTAGGGGAGAAGTACGGAGCGATCGACGGGAGAAGCTCCCTTATTCCCTTCGATTATACGGATTATTACGACCGGGAGATGGGAGAAGGGATAAAGAGGAAATTTCTCTCCTTTGAGAACCTGATTGATCCTGCCGAGCTGGCCAGGATCAAGTTAGCCACAAATCGTATCGAGCGGCGCCTGGCGGAAGACGGGGACTTCGAGGTGGAGAGGCCCGTTAATATTGATCCCGGATACATCGGGCTTTCCAAGCTGGTTCTAGCTACCACCAAGAACTACTCTCACCGTATTTACCTCCGGGATGGTATTTATGCCGAGGTCACACTGCAGTACCGGGACCAGGGTTATCAGCCCCTTCCCTGGACCTACCCCGATTACCGGTCCGAAGAATACCTCGATTTTTTTGAGACCACCAGGGAGCGTTACAGGGGTCAACTGGACTGATCTCGGGAAGGATTCCCCTTTCTCCGGGGGGTGGAGTTTGAAAAATCCCGATCTTGAACTATACTTTGTTGAAAATCAAAACCTTGGAGGGTTTCTTAATGTCAGTAGACGTTCAAATTGACCAGGATGTCTGTATAGCTTGTGGTATTTGTTACGATACTTGCCCCGAAGTCTACGAATCCGACGAAGACGGGAACTCCCGGCTGGTAGAAGACTATAGAACGGACGACGAGCGGACGGGTAAAGTGCCCGATGATTTGTCCGATTGCGCCGAGGAAGGTATGGAGCAGTGTCCCGTAGACGCGATTGAAGTGAGCTAGGGGACCCCCATATATCGGGATTGAGGGGGTATCTTAGTTTCTCCCGTCTTTTCTTCATCTTATTCCCTGTAGCCAAGGGAGTTACATCCGGGGAGGTACCCTAAGAGTAGTCGCCCAATAGTCACGGTGGTATCATGTCTGAGTCGGAGTACAATTTTGAGCCTTTTGCCGATACGCCGGAGTATCGAAGGATAAACAGGAAGATAATAGCTAGCTGGATCGGGGCCATGGTGGACTCCGGGGTGGAAAGTGTAGAACGACTTCTGGATATTGCCACCGGAATCGGAACCATGGTCCAGCTTTATTTACAGGAGCTTCCCAGTGATTGGGAGCAACCGGAGGTCGTGTGTCTGGATAAGTCCAGGGGCGCGCTGGAGGTGGCCAGGAAGAAGCTGGGATCGATGGTCAAAACCCTGACTTCAATTCACGCCCCGATTCAGGAGATGAAAGTTCCAGAGGAAAAGGTCACCGTGGTCCTCTGGGGAAATGGCATTCATAACTTATCCGAGGAGAACCAGGTCGAAGCCGTCCGGCGCCTGGTCCGGAGCCTGCAGGAGGACGGATGGTTCTTCTTCAATACAGCTTTTTACGAGGGAGCCAGGCCGGAAGGGACCAAGTCCTTCTATCGATATCAGGTTAGGAAAGCGGTGAGGTTCCTCAAGGATCAGGGGATCACCAGGAAGAAGGATCAGGGGCGAGCCGAGGCCAGCAAGTTCCGCTCTCGATCCCATTACGAGAATCTGGTCAAGGACGCCAACCTGACCATTTACGAGATGAAGGAATCTGAAGCCCCCCTCTATCGGGAAGCGTGGGAATATATCAGTGGGTTCAAGAATTACGCCATGGGTGCTCTTCACGGATATCCGGTGGAAGAGGCGCAGTCTGCTTTGCAAAAAGCAGTTGCTCCGGCTCTGGAAAAGTACGGATGCGAGGACGAGGACGGCGAACTTTACGTCCCGCGTAAGTGGCTTAGAGTCGCTTCCCGGCTGGAATAGCTGCCGGAATTAGCAAAGGAAGATCGGTCCCCAATTTCCGGTTGGGAATTCTGGCCTGACTTTACACCTTAAATTTGTGCCAGCGGGAGCCGGTTTTGGAACAACTTTCCCGTTCGAGCTCGGTTAAGCGCTCGTATAACCTTCGTTCGTCTTCCCCTACCAGGACGCGGCTGTTTTGCTGGGTCTGTTGATCGGAGTCGATCAGGGAAGTGTCTATATTTAGTCCGATCTTCTCAAACCCCTCTTCCACGTGAGGCTCTCTTTCCAGGAGGGATTCGTAACTGATTAAGATGCTATCCTCTATGTTCTCGTAGGCAGCTATCAGGGCGTTGGCGTTTT
>CAYZUF010000123.1:0-4518 GCA_964481645.1 uncultured Thermotogae bacterium | reverse complement strand
CGGAGCTTGCTCCGGGGAGGAATCGGCTGGTTTTTGTCCAGCAGTCAATCGAGGAGGTAATCCTTAATCTTAATAGTGTCTGGTAGTCATTTGTGAGTTTATCTCTTATATCGGGTATATGACAAGAGACGGGCTCGATTGACTGCTGGGTCTTTTCTCGGTAAAGAAAAAACATTTCTAACCTTACGGGTTTGTGGTTACAAGCCTTGTACCTTGTCGCGGGGTAATACACTCACGATCGGGAAACCAACTTAGCATCTGTGAATGATTCGGATGAATGACTATAATAACTTAAGAGGTGAAGACAATGGCCGAAAACGATGAGCTAGGTGGGGACGAAGTCGATGGAGGCGTTGTAAACGAAAAGGGGACTATTACCATATCCGAAAAAGTGGTCACCGCGGTGGTGGCCGGAGGGGCCTCTCAGATTGAAGGCCTGGGGCAGAAGAAATCCTCGGTAACGGAAGATATCGGCCGGATATTTGGAAGCCAAAGGCGGGGAGTAACTATAGACTTCGACGGCAACCAGGTCTCCATAACCCTTAAGATAGCGGTTAAACAGGGATACCCCGTACATGAAGTGGCGAAGAAGACCCAGAAGAAGATAAAGGAGGACGTCGAAAACAAGACCGGGTTGAGAGTAAATCGAGTGGATATTTACGTTCAGAAGCTTCAGGAAGAGGAACAGGTCGCCGGCCAAGAATTGATTTCCGAGGAGCCCGAAGAAGAATAGTACTTGTGGAAAGATCGACCAGCGCCTAGACTTTTTTACCTTCTCAGATCCCCGGAGGGGTGGGCGAGCGGACGAAACCGCCGGTCTTGAAAACCGGAGAGCCTTCACGGCTCCGTGGGTTCGAATCCCACCCCCTCCGCCAGATGGATATAGGGGTCCTCTTCACCTTAGGATTCATTTGATTGGCCGGGTAGAGGTTGTAGGTTGCCTCACCTGTGTCAATTGGCCCACTGCTCGTCTTTGCTCGGAGTTAATTAGCCCGGTGTGGCGAGCTGAATTGAGCTTACCTGGCTTCACGGATGGGACGAAGAGTTTTTCAGTTTTTTGTCGGCGAGGGTTGTAGAGATATTCACGACAGCTCTGGTTCTACTGATCGTAATTTTGGCGGGCTCCCTCTGGGCGGGATGGAATTTGAGTCTTGATGCCCGGTGGCAGCCGACCGGCTCGGAGACAATAGCGAGATCTCTAACTCTGTTAAATATTGCCCCCGGTGACCTGGTATATGATCTGGGTTGCGGGGATGGAAGATGGTTGACCAGGATCGTCAGTGAATACGACGGAAAGGCAATCGGGGTGGAGATCGATCCGGGCCGAGTCCTAATATCCTGGTTGAGAATCGTTCTGGCCGGGGCGTACCCCCGGGCGAAGGTCAAGTGGGGAAATATGTACGAGACGGACCTCTCCGGGGCGGACGGGGTGATCCTCTTTTTATCGGGAGAAGCCAACCGGAAGCTGGGGCCGAAGTTGAGGCAGGAGCTGGACCCGGGAGCCAGGGTGGTTTCTTATTATCACCAGCTGCCCGGCTGGACCCCGCTCGAGACCGAGACCAACCCGGAGGGCCACTCGATCTACCTCTACGAACGTTAGAGGGGTTAATATGGAGAAAAAGCTGGGCAAACTGCTAAAGGAAATCCCTTACCTGGAGGTTAGGGGGAGCCGAAGAAGGACCATTGGCGGGATTTCCCACGATTCTCGCTCCGTAGAGCCGGGGGACGCCTTTGTTGCTATTCCCGGTTTGCGCGCGAATGGCCATGATTTTATCCCGGAGGCTCTGGAAAACGGGGCAAGGGCGATCTTCGGAGAAAGAAACTACTCTGAGCTCGAGGGCAGGCCCTCTAGTTATATTCAGGTTGAAGACAGTAGAAAGACGATTGCTCGGATAAGCCACCACTTCTTTGAAGAGCCGACTGAACAACTATACGTGGTTGGAATAACTGGGACCAATGGCAAGACAACTACTGCTCATCTGACCAAACTGGTACTGGGAGATGCGGAAACGGAGACCGTCAGTACCTTGACAGGCACCGATCTTTCCCAGCCGAAGGATCCGGTAACCACCCCCGAGGCCCCGGAGATACACCGCAGGGCCAGGACGGCGCTGAAAGAGGGAAAATCCAACCTCGTCCTGGAAGTCAGCTCGCATGGTTTGAGCCTGAAGCGGGTGGACTCGGTGGATTTTGACTGCGCCGTTTTTACCAATATATCCCGGGATCATCTGGATTACCACGGGTCTATGGAGGCATACGGAGAGGAGAAACTGAAACTGTTCCACTTCCTCTCCGACCGAGGAACCGCCGTGGTCAACTCCGATCAGAATTTCTCGAGCAGGATAATTAAAGAAACTAGTGGTGACGTGGTCACGTACGGCCTTCACGGCGATCCGGACGTTGTTGCCGAGGAGGTAGAAAAGTCCACAGCCGGGGTCCGGTTCGGGCTGAGATCCCCCTGGGGTTCGGCTCCGGTGAAGTTAAATTACCTGGGACAGTATAACGTATACAACGCCCTTGCCGCCGCTTCGGTCGGGTTTGTCAGGGGTCGGGGGCCCTCGGATATCGCCGCCGGTCTGGGTGGGGCAGAGCCCCTAACCGGGAGAATGGATAAGATCCGGCTGAATAACGGTTCGGTGGTTTACGTGGACTTTGCCCACAACCCGGACGCTCTGAAGCGAAGTCTATCCGAACTGGAGGAGCACTACGAGTCCGTCCTGCTGGTATTCGGCTGCGGGGGGGAAAGTGACCGGGGAAAGAGGCCGAAGATGGGGAAGATTGCGGTCGAATACTCCGATAAAGCTTTCATCACCGACGATAACCCGAAGAGGGAGAATAGGATGGAGATATTACGGGAGATCGAAGCAGGGGTCCAGACCGAAGGGGTTTATACGGTGATCCCGGAAAGGAAGGATGCAATAGAAACGGCCTTCGACGAATTAACCCCCGGTAGCTGTCTGCTTATCGCCGGGAAGGGGCATGAACGCCACCAGGTCGTGGGAAAGAAATGGATCGAATATAACGATCGGGATTTCGTGGAAAAACTGGCCCGGAGGAAATCCCTACTCCAGTAACTTCAGGGCCAGATCCCTGGCCCGCCTCCTCGTTTCTTCCACCGCACCTTCGGCCGGGATGACGAAGTCGGAACTTTCCCTGGCGCCATCCGGCAAGCTCTGTAACCTGATTCGTTCTCTGGCTTCTTCCGGAGAAATAGAGTCTCTCTCCGTAAGTCTCTCCACCCGGGTTTCCTGGCCCGCAGAAACCAGTATCACCCAATCGAAGTTATCCATCTCCACGCTGGAAGATTGAAAGAGCAAGGGAATTTCGACTACCAGCAGATCCAGGCCTCGGCTCCCTAGTTCCTCTTCCAGTTCTTCGAGCCTCTCCCGGACGTATGGATGGGCTATATTTTCAAGTTTTCGGCGGAGCCGGGGACGGGAAAAGATCAGGTCCAAGACCTCCTTCAGGTCAATTTTCCCATCTTTATCTAGGACTTTCTCCCCCAACAGGTCGAGAACCTCTTGAAAGTGGGGATTTTCCGGCTCATAAATTTCCTTGGCCAGTTGGTCCGCCTGGACCGTTTGGACTTCCGGGAATTGGGCGAATTCCTCTAGTACCTGACTCTTGCCCGACCCTATGCCCCCGGTAAGGGCGGCGGTTTTCATTTAAATCCGACCTCCGAAGAGAACCTTTCCTGAGGGAATCAGGAAAAATCGCTGTGAGCCGAATCCACCACCCGACTTACTTCACTCCCCCCTATTGGTTCTCCGCTTCTGGAAAGAAAGAGAAAGTACTCAATATTCTTGCTGGATTTCCCCTGGATGGGGGAGTAGGAGCAAGCGAGAGGTACCAGCCCCTCCTCCTCTGCGGACTGGATAGTGTTCCGGAGGACTTCCCTGTGGACCCCGGCATCGGTGACTACCCCGCCGCGCTCCACGCGATCCGGCCCGGCTTCGAACTGGGGTTTGACCAGTGCGACTATCTTTCCGTTGGACGAGAGTAGCTTTTCTGCGCTGGGAAGAATCTTTTTTAGAGAGATAAAGGATACGTCGATCGTAATCAGATCCACCGGGGACCCGATATCCTCCGGCTTCAGGTAACGCGCGTTCTTTCCTTCGACCGGCTCCACTCGCTCGTCCTGCCTCAGGCTCCAGTCCAGCTGTCCCTTGCCCACGTCGATTGCCCATACCATTTCCGCCCCGTGTCTGAGCAAACAGTCCGTAAAACCTCCGGTAGAGGCACCGATGTCTAACGCTCTGACCCCTTTTACGTCCGGATCGAACTCCTCCAGAGCGGCCTCCAGCTTCTGCCCGCCTCTACTTACGTATCGCTCCTGTTCCCTAATGATCGTTATTTCGGAGTCGGAGGGGACTTTCCTGCCCGGTTTGTCCTTTAGCTGGCCGGAGACGAAGACGTTTCCGGCCATTATTTCCCGCTTGGCCTTCTCCCTGCTCTTGCAGAGGCGTGTTTTAGCCAACAGGAGGTCCAGTCGCGCCTTGTCTGTCATTTGGCGGTCTG
>CAYZUF010000122.1:0-4595 GCA_964481645.1 uncultured Thermotogae bacterium | reverse complement strand
GATAGCTCTTGCTGTGGAAGATCGAAGTCTGATCTGGATCGGAACCCATCCGCCATCCAGCAATCGCCGTGTCGTATTCCTGGTTACCCATCAAGTAATCGTAATAGAAGGCATTTGAGTCCAGGATTCTGATCGTAGTCTGAAAACCGGCTTCGTAGAGTTGACCCTGCATCAACTGGGCAAGATCCTGGCGCCTGGGGTTCGGATAATTGGTGGCTATCTCAAACTCCATCTTCTTGTCCCCTTTCTTCCATACGGCACCGGACTTGATATTGCCGTCGTCGTCTTTTTCGATTTCCCAGCCGGCTTCCTCCATCAATTTGATGGTCTTATCCACGTCGAAGCCGGGATGATCCGCTACCGCCTCTTCGGTATAATCCCATCGAAGCGGGGAGGTCGGGCCGTTGGCTACCCTACCCAGACCCTGGAGTACTTCGTCGACCAGTTTTTGTCTATCAATTGCCCAGCTAATCGCCCTCCGAACCTTAACGCTCTGGAACAACTCGGTCTTCTCCGGATCGAGGTTAAAGCAGAGGTAGTCGTAGACCAAATAGGGATACTTCCAGGCCTTTACGTCGTCCAACTCATTTGCCTGCCAGTACTGATCTTCGGTAAGTTCGGTCGCGTCGATATCCCCGGCTTTTAGCGCCTGGAACTGGGCCTGACTATCGGGAATGATGACGAAATAGACTTCCTTCATCTCCGGCACCGGGGGTATCCAGGGCTCCTCTTCGTGAACCCTTTCTCCCCAGTAGTTCTCGTTTGCAACTAGCTTGATGCTTTCTCCGGTCTTCCAGTTATCCAGTTTAAACGGGCCGCTACCTACTGCCTTGCCCAGGCTTATGGTTGCCCCCAGGAGCTTGTCGTAACCCTCCTCTTCAAAGTAAGGTTCGTACACGTGTTTGGGGAGGATCCCTGAACCGGCAGCGTAACTGAGGAAGGTTGCCTGAACCTGGGTCAATTGGATTTTGACGGTATATTTATCGGGTGCCCAGATACCGTCAATCGGCCACTCGGTTTCCCCTTCGTGATAGGCGGTGGCCCCGACTATGTTTTCGAAGTTACTGAATCGAACTCCCGGGTAATCCGGGTGCATCCAGCATTTAAACGAAAAGAGGACGTCTTCAGCGGTCAATTCCTCGCCGTCGTGAAACTCTACCCCTTCTCTCAGATGGAAGGTATAGGTAAGCTCCTCCCTATTCAGATCCCAGGACTTTGCCAATCCCGGTTTATTTACCCCCACCTTATCCCGTGCGCCGGCAACCATACTGTCAAAAACTAGACCCGTAATTGCCGATTCCCAGGTTCCCGAAGCCGCGTTGGGCATTATGCCCCTAGGCTCCGCTCCCATCGCCACTTTGAGTATCCCCGCCTCGTATTTATCCTGAGCGAACCCAATTGAAGCAAAACCCAACAACAAACCCAGAACAAGTAAGACCGTTACCGTATATTGCCAACCATATTCCATTCTTAACCTCCTCCTTGATCGTAATATTAAGCGCTTTAACGCCAGCCCAAAAGTTCTAACAAAGTTTGAGGAATATCACCCCCATCTGGCTCCCTTATTATAGGAACAATCGAAATATCCGTCAACTTATCGAGGGAAGAAGAGTAATTTCGTTGCTCTCCGAGTTGAGTACTCCTCCTAAAACTTAGCGGGACCTCCCCCAATCGGCCTCGCCAAATCTAAAACCGACGAAAAAAACTGAAAGCTCGTAAAGCAGGACCAGCGGGATCGCCATGAAGAACTGAGAGAAGAGGTCGGTGGGTGTAATAAAGGCGGCAACAGTAAAGGCAGTCACCACCACGTACTTACGGTTTTCCCGCAGGGTCGAAGGTTTGATGAAGCCCAACCTGACCACCAGGTAGATAAGTAGGGGAAGTTCGAAGACCAGTCCCATCACGAAGGACAAGAGGGACGCAAAGGTGATATAGTTCCGTACGGAAAAGTTGGAAACCAGACGCTCGCCACCGACGCCGGCCAGGAGCCTGACCGTGTGGGGAAGTGCAAAGACTATAGTCAGGGCGATGCCCACGTAGAACAACAGTCCGCCGACCAGAAAGCCAAGCCGGAACAATCTCTTCTCGTTCTCGTAAAGTGCGGGGAGGATATACTTCCAGGCCTGATAGAGAATCCACGGCGTCGAAAGGATCAAACCGGTTATTACGGCCAGTTTGAGATAGGTTAGGAAGGCCTCCGTGGGATGAAGGTAGATTAACGCATTCTCGCCCGCCGCCGAGATAAGGAGACTCAACAACCGCTCCCGGAAATAGTAGGCAAGACCGCCCAGAACCACAATGGCGGCCAGGGAGCTGATAATTCGCCTCCTCAGCTCCTCGAGGTGCTCCCCGAGCGGTTGTTCTTCGTCTTTCATTCAGCAATTAGGACGGCTTTAGCTCTGGGATTCCTCTTGGTCCTCCCCTTCCTGGTCCTCCCCTTCCTGATCCAAGTCGTTGCCGGAGCCCCGGTCTGAATCCCTCTGACCTGTTTCCGTATCCACATCTATTGCCTCTTGCGTCTCCTCGTATTGTTCCTGGATCTTTTCCTTCTCCTTGTTAAATTCCCTAACCCCCTTCCCTAGCGACCGCGCTAGATCGGGAAGTTTCTCTCCGCCAAAGATAACTAGGATAATAACCAAGATAATTATTAACTCGGTAGGACCCAATCCAAACATTGCTCGATAACACCTCCAAAATTTTCCGATACAAGCTTAACGGATCTCGAGCTCAAATGTAATGCCGAGACCCACTATCATCTCCCGACGAACCCCGAATACAAAACATCGTAATAAGGAAGCAGCCGGATCACCGTTCGGCAATGCCCGCCAGTAAGATGGACAGACCGTAGAGAAGCAGTAAGGGCCCCCAGAGGAACATCTGAGTGATCGGATCGGGCGGGGTAAGAACCGCGGCCAGAATTGCGGCGCCCACCAGGGCAATTCTCCACTGGCTGGTCAAGGTTTCCCTTTTGAGCAACCCCAGCCGGGCCAGGCCAAACGATACCACGGGCATCTCGAAGACGAAACCAAAGATTAGAGTAAACGCCATGACAAAGGAGGCATAGTTACCCACGGTAAAGGTCGCTTCCAGATTCTCACCGCTGATCCCCTTGAGAAAGTCCAGAGCAAAAGGTAATACCCCGAGCAGGGCGAAGGCAGCTCCGGCGTAAAAGAAGAGGCTACCGGAGCTAAACAACCCCACCATAAACCCCCTGCCAAAACGTTCGCTCTTGGACAGAAAGGGGGAAGATATCTGAATCAGCTGATAAAGTAAATAGGGAGCACTTACCAGAACCCCGACGAAGAGGGACAGTTTTATGTAGGTGAAGAAGGCCTCCGTGGGGTGAATAAATATCAATTTCTTGTCGGTAAGAGGCCGCTGAAGAAATTCCAGGACCCTCTCCCGGAAGATATAAGCGGCGATAGCGACCAGGATGATGGCGAGCAGGCTACGGATCAGACGCCCTCTCAGATCTTCCGTCCGCTCTAGTAACTCCTGAAATATGGTATTAGCCACGAGATTAGCTATAAGTTACGGGGCCCTCAACCACCACGAACCGTATCACGAGTCATCAATCAATTTATCTTCTACTTCATTCGGATCCAGATCCAGCTCGGAAGCTACTTCCTGAATATCGACTTCCTGGTCGATTTTGTCCTTTAACTCCATCAGGTCCTCCAGATCCACCTGCTCGTCCAACCACCTATCGACCTCCGACTTCCTGACCTTGGTGATACCGTTTAACTCTATGGCCTCCAATTCCCCGTCCTCTATCAGATCCCTGACCCCTTCTACATTTAACCCGGTATAACGGGCTACGTCTCCGACCTTCAAATACGCTTCGACCTTGTTCATAATATCACCTTAATTATCGGGACTAAATTGAAATTAAGCCTCCATAAAAGGGCTTGGCGGCAAGATCCGCGGGAGGGTTATTGGCCACCTCTCCTCGCGGTCCAGACCGTCTCACCCTCTCCATCTTTTATCTCGATTCCCATTTCTTTCAGTCGCGCCCTTATCCTATCCGCCAGCTCCCATTGCTCTTCTTCCCTGAGTTCATTCCGAACCTCCAGCAAGAGACCCAGTAGGTCCTCTTCCAGCCCACTGGCCGAAGGTTCGGCCCGGCCCTGAAAAAGGCCGAGGGGTTCGGCCAGCTCTTTTACTTTCTCCCTCGCCCGGGCCAGCAGATCGTAATCCTCGCTTTGCCCGCTGTCGCGGAATTTATTGGCCTGTTTGACCAGGTCCAAAATCACTCCCAGCCCCCCCGGCGTGTTGAAGTCCCTGTCCATTTCTTCCTCGAACCGGGAGCCGACGGATTCGATCACCCTTAGAAAATCCTTCCCAGCCTCGGTCCGGGGAGAATCCTCTTCCCTCTCGGAAACCTCCAGCTCATCTACGGTACGGATAAATTCGTAAACCTTGTTCACCGCGCTCTCCGCGTCCTTCAGGTTCTTTTGGCTAAAATCAAGCGGTTTTCGGTAATGGGCGGAGAAGTAGAAATACCTGACCGTTTCCGGGTCGTATTCCAGGAGAACGTCCCTGGCGTACTCGAAGTTCCCCAGGGACCTGGACATCTTCTCATCCTCGAACTTCAA
>CAYZUF010000121.1:0-4641 GCA_964481645.1 uncultured Thermotogae bacterium | reverse complement strand
CTCGTTCTGGTCCAAGTAACCAAGGTTAATTTCCTCACAGGTTTCTTTCGGAATGGAGGTGGCAAGCTTGACATCGATTCTGGGTTCCTCTACACCCTCCTCGTACTTCCCCTCACCCTTTACTATAGCGCAGTGAGCTTTTACTAGAGGAGAAACGGCCTCGCTTACATTCGGATTCCTTAGAAAGTAATCCTTGACGTGATATCCCGCTTCTCGTATTCCCTCTCCATGAGTATCGGAAATCCTGTCCACGTGGGGACCGTAGATTATCAAAGTCCCTCCGTCTTCCACCACCGGCTCGAGCTTATACATCCCCTTACCGGCCGTCCAGAGTTCGTCGTACATCCGGGGAACCTGGGCAACAACGGTATGGTAGGTCCTATCCTTGTATATTATGTTCTCTTCTTTGGAAAGATCGGCGGCTTTCGACCAGGAGGTTATCGGATCTCCAACAAACAAGCCCACCGGTTCCCCACCACTCATCACCATGTTAAAAGTAGTCATCGGGGTGTCGATAAATCTAGCCGCCTGGTTTAGCACTTCTCTAGTAGGCGCGTTCTTTTTACCAATGATACTTACGTTGCCTATCAAAGCCCCTAGCCAATGGAACATTTCAATAATTTCTTTGCCCGAAACCCCGGGGAAAAGGTACTTATACCCCCCGGAAAAGCCCATGGCCTCGTGGGGAAACACCGGACCCACTATGAATACGTGGTCGGCTTCCACCACCCTTTCGTTAATTTTGACCGGAACGGATTCCTTGACCAGCCCGTTTGAAATCTCATTGACAGTTTCCTCGGTGAGCGTCCCCACCTTGTCCAACTCTTCTGGATCCTTCCAATTGTGGTTGCTGATCCCTACCTTGGAGCCGTACCTAGCCTCTCTTTCCGATTCAGTAACTCCGATTAACTGCTCTATCCCACGCTCATCTAGGGGGGGATGGGTGCCTAAAGCAACTAAAAAATGCAGCCGATCGACCTCGCTCGCAAGCTCCTCACAAAAAGCCTGGAAAAATAGCGGCGTGGGCATGGTCCTGGTTAAATCGGGGATAAGTACCAGGACCTCCCCCGAAACGTCCAATTGAGATAGGGCATCCGAGACTCCTTCCCGTATCTCGGTCTGGGAAAGCAAGCCCTCCCTTCTCACTGACTTCACCAACAAACCTCGTTTGGCCACCTTCACTCGCCTCCACAGTTACGGTCCGAATTCGACAAAGCAGCAACTCCAGGGAAACCCAGGAAGAAGTCGACCTTAACCATGTTACACGGAGTTGTACGGTTATCTTCTATTTTCGTATTGTCTTAGCCTTAACCTCCTATGCCCCTTCGACTCCCGGTTACCGGGGGCAAGTCCAAAAACCTCACCGAAAGGCTCCGGAGTGATCCCCCTTTTGTGGTAATTTAACACCGCACGTCCCTATCTCGACCCGGTGCGCCATTTCATCGAATGGCCCTGTGGCCGCAGAACAATCAAGGAAGCACCATTACCTTCAAGGCCTCGTTTTCGCGTTTGTGCAGGGCTACGTCAAAAGCTTGCTTTGCATCCTCGAGATCAAATTTGTGGGTTATCAAAGGCTTGGTTCGCACCTCACCGCGCTCCACAAAGTCGATCGCCGCCTTCATGTCGAAGTAGTTGAAGTTGGCGGAAGTAGTTATACTCTTTTCCGCACTAAGATGGGTATAAGGGAAGGAGATTTCCTCCAGTGGACCTGCTAGTTGAATCATGGCTCCGCTTCGACGCAGGAGAGATAACCCCTCTTCTATCGTCTGGGGAGCCCCCACCGTGTCAAATACCACGTCGACGCACTCTTCCTCGGACTTCCTCAATATCTCTCTCTTGAAATCCTCTTCCCCGCTGTGCACCGGCCTATCCACGCCCAGTTCCTCGGCCTTATCCAGGGGCATCTTCCTCCGATCGGAGCCGAAGATGGTAGAGACCCCGTACCTCCTCGCCACCTGGGCTATCAGCAGGCCGATGGAACCCATTCCAATAATTGCCACGCTTGAGCTCGCGGATAAATCGGCAGTCTCCGCAGCGTGAACCGCGACGGAGGTCGGCTCTATCATGGCCACCTCTTCGGGGCTTAGGTGATCCGAAACTGGATAAACCCTGTCCGTCCATATCTCACAGTACTCCGCCATCGTACCCGGATAGTATTCCATCTCGCCCCATCCGGCACCGTGACCTATATGTTTGGTATCGGGGCAGAGATGTTCCTCTCCTGTGAGACAGGACTCGCATTGCATACAACCTTTGAAGGTCCAGGGAAATACCAGCTGTTCTTCACCATCTTCGTTCACCACTCCTCCCGCTTCGTGACCGATGACTATATTAGGCGGGTTGTCCATGTTGAACCCAAGGGTCTGGATGGCCCAAGGGTTGTCGCCCTTATAGTAGCGCAAGTCGCTTCCGCAGACTCCACAGGCGAGTATCTTGACCTTCGTGCTTGGCTCCGATATATGTGGAACTTCGATCTCTTCCACTTCTACATTTCTCTCGCCCTTTAAAATTACCGCTTTCATAATAAATCTCTCCTCTTTGAAAAAGTATAAATCGGGACGGATCCGGGTGAACAGAATTAGCGGCCGCGGGTAAATTTTCTATCGTGGAGAGAGTAAAGACCATTGAATTCTTCAACCAATTTCTTGAAGAATTCATACCCCTCTTTATACACGGTCACGTTCTCGCTCCGCGGTTCGAACCCCTTCCCGGTGGCGATCATGTTTTCCCCGGCTTCGCCCAGAGTATCGTAAACCCCCAGAGCTTTGTGAGCCAGCATGGCTTCCCCAATCAAGGTGGAATCTTCGGTTACCGCCTTTTGAACCGGGATACCGGTGACGTCGGCTATAATCTGGGGCCAGAGGTCGGAACGGGCCCCGGAACCCCCAATCCTGATTCTATCGAAGCCGATGTCGTTATCGAACATGACCTCCCTGACCAGATTCAGGCTGTAACCAACCCCTTCGAGGACGGCTCTGGCCAGGTGCTTTCGCCCGTGATATTCCTTGAGACCAAAATAGGAACCGGTGGCCATATTGCCGATCCTGGGATCCCTTTCACCGGTAAAATAAGGGAGGCTGAACAATCCGCCGGACCCGGGTTCCACTTCGGAGGCACCCGCAATAATTTCCGAATAATCCTCGCCGGGGGTAATGATATCCCGGAGCCATCTCAGCCCTATCCCCCCGTTATTTATCGCACCACCAACAGCCCACTTCCCGGGCAATAGTGAGTAAGTCTGGAGCCGCCTCTTTCCCGGATCGTCCAGGACCGGTCGATCGGAACAGGTCCGGATCATGGCCGTGGTTCCCAGATTACAGACCGCTTCGGCCCCGTCGATACCACCGAGACCAAGAACCATGGCCCCCCCGTCGTAGACACCGGATATGACCTTAACGTCCGGGTCCAGATTAAGCTCATCCGCCATTTCCGGTTTGATCGTCCCCAGAATTGACTCTCCTGCTTTTACTTGCGGCAGCTGGTCGCGCCGGACCCCGACAATGCTCATTAAATCCTGATCCCAATCTATCTCGTTGATATTAAAAAGCTGACTCGAGGAGGCAATTCCGGGGTCGGTCACGAACTTACCCGCCAACTCTTTCATCAAGAAACTTTTGACGTCGCCGAAGTAACTGCTCTTCCGGTATATTTCGGGTTTCTCTTCTCGGAGCCAGAGCAATTTCGGCAGAAGGTAAGAAAACAGCGGGGGGCAACCGGTTCTCCGGTATATCCGGTCCAGATCCTTTCGCTTCTGGAAGTCGGGCATAACCGACTTGGACCTTTCGTCCATCAGGGTCATAATACCCGACAACGGCTCCATTTCCTCGTCCAGGGGAACAAAGCCAAACTGATAACCGGTCAATCCGATAATTTCGATCTCCCCCTCGTAACCCTCCGCCGTCTCCCTGATTATGGAGCCAAAAGCGGCAAGTATTTCCTCCGGATCGTGTTCGGCCGCTCCCCGTTCGGGCCGACAAAGTCCGAGGCCCTCGCTGGCATGAGAGATTACCTTCCCATCGGGGGCCACCAGGCCCGCCTTTACATTGGTGGTTCCGACATCTACCACTAACGCCAGGCTCATTTTTCTACTCCCGCTCGGGTGCCGCGCCTCGCCACCTTCGGATTTACCAGTTCTTCCGGCATCTCGCCGTTTACTAATCTCTGGATATCTTCGACCATCTTGAGGTCCATGGCCCTGAGGGAGTAATCGGTATAACTCCCGATATGAGGGAGGATAAACAAATTATCCACTTCCGTTAGCGAACTGTCCTCCTCCAGAGGTTCTCCTTCCAGGACGTCCACGCCGGCTCTACTGACCTTCCCGGAGGTAAGTGCCTCGACGAAAGAATCCTCCTCGAGCAACTCCCCCCGGGCAGTATTGACAATTATAACCCCGTCCTTCATCATCTCAAATTCCTCTTCTCCGACCAAATGATAGTTTTCGGGGTTTAACGAGGCGTTAAAGCTCAACAAGTCGGAGGTGGATATTATCTCTTCAAAGCCGACAGGTTCGATTCCGTTCTTACCCATCACCGCGTCGGAGACGTTGGGATCGTAGGCGCGGACTTCCGCACCAAAGCCTTCCTTGACTATTTGGGCGACGCGACTTCCGATATTCCCGTAGCCGACCACGCCAACGGT
>CAYZUF010000120.1:0-4696 GCA_964481645.1 uncultured Thermotogae bacterium | reverse complement strand
CATATGTCTGACCGAACCGGGGTTCATCCGAGATACATCGAAGATGAACCCCGGTGAGGGATATTTCAATAAGGGAATGCGCGTAAATCTTTCAGGGATTACTTCTCGTAAGTGCGAGATACTCCCATGAAGGCAAAAGTTTGAGCACGCGAGTCTGGAATTTCCGCGGGCTGGATCGGGGAAACCCGTGAGGAGGGGCTTTTTCCTGTGGGCAGTAGGATCAGGGGGGTTGTTGGATTCGGATTCCTATTCGAGTAACCTATTGGGTGTAAACAAAGAAAGGAACAAAGAGGTGTAATTTTTGAATTCATCTAAATTTTCGTCGGGATTGGACGAGAGACAAAAAGTAAGGGAGATGATAGCCGGGGAGCGGGCCGCTGACCAGTTAATAGAGAACGGTCATCTGGTTAACGTCTCTACCGGGGAGATACTGAAGCGGGACGTCGCTATCGTCGGGGGACGGGTGGGAACCGTCGGTAGAAACCTAGAAAGTTACCGGGGCGAGGAGACCGAGGTTATAGACGCCCGGGGTCTCTATCTGACCCCCGGTTTTATTGACGCCCACCTTCATATCGAAAGTTCCATGTTGAGCCCGACCAGATTTGCGGAGCTGATGGCCGAAAAAGGGGTTACGACTGTCTTTTTCGACCCACACGAGATCGCCAACGTGGCCGGTCTCTCCGGAGTTAAGTGGATGGTGAAGGAGATCGGAAAGACCCCCCTTAATGGCTTCCTTACCGTTCCCTCATGCATTCCAGCCAGTTTGGATCGGCTCGAAACCACCGGCGCGAAGTTCGGAATCGAGGAGATACGGGAAGCGCTGGGATGGGAAGCGGCCGTCGCCCTGGGAGAAATGATGAATTTTCCGGGTATTCTGAACGGGGATAAGGCAACGGTTAAGAAGTTACAGGAGACGCTGGCCCGTAAACTCCCCGTGGAGGGACATGCAAGCGGGCTGGTTGGAGAAGAACTGGACGTCTACGGATCGATGGGGATAGACTCCGATCACGAAGCGGTGACAAAGGGAGAAGGAATAGAACGGGCCAGGAAGGGCTTCTGGACCTACGTCAGGGAAGGATCCGGCTGGGCCGATCTGGGCCGGGTAATCAAAGCGTTGACGGAAACGGATATTTCGTCCCGGAGGTTCTGTCTGGTTATCGACGACAGGGATCCGGTCGATTTGACGAAGGAAGGAGGCGTCGATCACGTGATAAGGCGGGCGATCGAGGAGGGACTCGATCCCGTTGAAGCTATCACCATGGCGTCGCTAAATCCCGCCACAAGGTTCGGATTGGACGCCGAACTGGGATCGATTTCTCCCGGAAGGAAAGCGGATATAAATCTGATAAGCGATCTCGAATCCCTGCAGGTGGAAGAGACTTTGCTCGGGGGTAAACGGACAGAGGAGGTGACCTGGCCCCCCACTTCCGCCTCCTCTCTCACGGAGACCGTCCAGGTGAAGGGAGGCATAAACCCTGATTTATTCGAGTTGAGAGAGAAGGAGAAGAGGTTTGGAATTCGTGTCCATAACGACGACATCCTGACCGAAAAACTGGACCTGAGAGGTCTGGGCGAGGAGAAGCAACACCTCGATTCCTGTGCGGTGATCGAAAGGCATAACTCCACCGGGAACGTCGGCAGAGCCATGGTCGAAGGCTTCGATCTGAGGGCGGGAGCCGTTGCTTCCACCGTGGCCCACGATAGCCACAATCTGATAGTGCTGGGAAAGAATGAGGACGACATGGCAACCGCTGGCCGGCATCTGCTGTCCACCGGCGGCGGTCAGGTGGTCGTCGAGGACGGCGTGGTTAAAGCAGGGGTGGAGTTACCTATTGCCGGATTGATGACCGCTTCCGCCCCCCGAGAGGTCGCTTCGTCTTTGAGAAAGTTGAAAGCGGCTATTGAAGAGATTGGTTGTAATATCTCTCAACCCCTGATGATCCTCTCCAGTCTGGCTCTGGCCGTAATTCCCGAGGTACGATTAACCGATAAGGGCTTTGTCGACGTGAATCGACAGGAGGTTATCGATTAGGGCCTCCTGTCCCTGGAGAAGTGAATCTCGCCGGTCCCCGGGTCCATGGACTCGATTTCGACCAGGGAGAAGATAGGTCTGCCTTTTTGTTTTAGCGTCTCGAATCCACCCGACCCCCGCTTTCTGATGACGAAGCCGTAGCCAACTACGGGAACCGAGAGCGACTCCATGATGTCGGAGAGCGTACCGGCAGTCCTCCCGGTGAAGAGGAAGTCGTCCACTATTAGGACCTTGTCCTCGGAGGTAAAGTAATTTCCGGAGACGGCGAGGGTCGTTTTGTCCCCCTTGGTCGGGGAGTGGATGGTCCGGACCTCCTCCCCGCTCATGGTGGCTGGAACACCCTTCTTGGCGTAGACTACTTCAACCTCTTTTCCCATCTCCAGAAGGTTTTCTGCCGTGGTATAGGCAATGATATTCCCGGCGGCTTCGGCGGTCAGTACCTTGGTTACTCCGGAATCCTTGAATTCTTCCGCGATTGCCCTTCCGATCCTGTTCAACAGCGAAGGAGAAACCTTGTGATTCAAAAAGCTATCCACCTTTAGGAACTCGTCGCCCAGGACCTCTCCCTCTTCTCCGATCTTCCTGATTAAATCCCTTCTCGCCGAGCTAATTATGTCAGTCATGGTGCTCCTTGAGTTTATTGGTCCGGGGACCGTCTTAGCCACTGGCCATTGCCTTCTTCTCCGACAAACCGATCATCTTCCAGCACTGGCTCCCCCCGGAGAAATACGAATCGGGGCCAGCCCCGGGTCGTTTTGCCCGTGTACGGGTTGAAGTCCGAATTCATGTGAAGGTGATCCGGATTGATTTCCTTCTCCTTGGTCGGGTCCAGCACGACTATGTCGGCGTCCGTTCCCACCGTTAAACTCCCCTTTTTCGGGTAAAGACCAAAAGACCTTGCCGGGTTTTCGGAAATGAGTTTCACCATCCTCTCCGGAGATAATCGACCCCTCTTTACCCCCTCCGTAAACAGGAGCGAAGGGAGCGTCTCCACCCCGGGAAGTCCCTGGGGTAAATTGAGAAAGTCGTCCCGATAACCTTCTTTCTGCTCTATACGGAAGGGACAGTGATCGGTGCTGACTAAATCGATGATACCCTCTCGTAACCCAGCCCACAGCGCTTCTCGATCCTCGTCTTCTCGAAGCGGGGGGGTGGCCGAATAGAGGTAGCCGTTCTCCTCTTCGTATACTTTCCGGGTCAAGAGGAGGTACTGGGGACAGGTTTCTCCGGTCACTCTTAAATCGGTCCGCTTTCCCCTTCGGAGTATATCTACGCTCTCCTCGGTGGTTAAATGAGCCAGGTGGACGTTCCCCCCGGTCCGAGCCGCCAGGTGCATGACTTTGCTGACAGCCGTGGATTCGGCCACCGGCGGACGACTGAGCGGATGAAACTCGATCGAACTCCTTCCCTCTTTTTCGAGCCTGGCCCGTCTATGCCCGACTATTTCGTCGTTCTCACAGTGGACCATACACCTTCCACCGAGCCTCTCGACCTCGATGAAAGCTTCCAGCAGCTCTCCGTCAGGGGTGCGACGATTCGATTCGCCGTAGGCGGTGAAGAATTTAAAAGAAGTTACGCCCAGGTCGACCGCCCGGCAAAGCTCCTCGGGTTCGATGGACCGGAAACCGTACATGGTCCCGTGGAAGGAGAAATCGATGGGGCAGACTCGGGCCTGCTCCCTTCGGGACTCGATCGCTTCCGACAGATTCTGGTCCGGTTCCGGCGTGGTGAAGTCGATTATGGTGGTTACGCCCCCCCAGGCCCCCGCCCTTCCGCCGGTGAAAAAGTCGTCGGAAGAAACGGTGCCCGAGACGGGCAGACTCATGTGGGTGTGGGGGTCCACGAAACCGGGGGCCACGTAACAACCCTGGGCATCGAAAGTTCGTCCCGCCGAGGCGGCTTCCAGGTCCTCGCCGATCACCCGAATTACCCCTTCACCAATCCCCAGATCCCCCTGGAAGGTCATTCCCTCAGTGACCACGGTGCCGTCTTTGATGAGATAATCTAACTTCATGGGACCGAATTATACATTCCTGATTTCTTCCAGGGATCGAAGGGCCACCTTCTCTCTGTATTCGGCGGAACCCCTGATATCGCTGATCGGGGAAATTTCGTTTTTCAGTAGCTCTTTGGCCCGGGAAATGGCCTCTCCGTCGGTTCTTTTCCCCTCCAGGAATTCCTCCACCGGTTGGGGCCTAATTACGGTGGGCGCCACCGCGCCGTAGGCCAGGCGTATTTCTCCGACCCTCGACTCCGACTCCTTTAAGACCAACCCCATGGAACAGACCGAGATATCCAGGGCGTTTCTTCGGCCAATTTTTTCGAAGAAATGACTGTAGTCTCCAGAGAGCCGGGGCACGGTAATGCTCTCCACGTATTCGCCGCCTGTCAGCTTCGTCTCCCCGGGACCGACCACGAAGTCCTGGATGGGGATCGTTCTCTTTCCCTCCCGGTTCACCAGGTTGTCTCTGGCGTCCAGCAGGTAAAGCCCGATCAGTGTATCCGCAGCGGGAGAGGCGTTACATATGTTTCCTCCGACGGTGGCCATGTTTCTGAGCTGGATCCCTCCGACGGCTTCGGCAGAACGAGAAAGGACGGGTAGCTCCTCCCGAAGCAGAGGGGAACTGGCTATTTCCCGATGGGTGGCGGTGGACCGGATTATTA
>CAYZUF010000119.1:0-4699 GCA_964481645.1 uncultured Thermotogae bacterium | reverse complement strand
CTACCCATACCGATGATGAATGTCCTCAACGGTGGAGAGCACGCGGACAACAACCTGGATCTTCAGGAATTTATGATAGTACCCATCGGGGCGGGTTGCTTTGGCGAAGCGGCCCGAATCGGTTCCGAAGTTTTCCACCAGCTAAAGAGTATCCTTTCCGCTAAGGGAATGCCCACCGCGGTCGGGGACGAAGGTGGATTTGCTCCCGATCTGGACGACGAAGAGGAGGCCTTGAGTCTTATGGTTACCGCTATCTCGGAAGCCGGTTACCAGCCCGGCGAGGACGTGGCCATAGCGCTCGATCCGGCCGCGAGCGAAATATACCGGGATGGAAGCTACCGGATCGGCGGTTCGAGCTTAACCGCGGAAGATATGGTCGATCTCTACGGGAGCTGGGTCCGGGAATTCCCCATCGTTTCCATCGAAGATGGCCTGGATCAGCAGGATTGGGAAGGTTGGAAGGTTATGACCGAGCAGCTGGGCGAGGAGATTCAGATAGTTGGCGATGATTTGTTCGTGACCAATGTGGAGCGTCTCAAGCGGGGGGTAGAGAAAGAAGTCGCCAATTCAATTCTGATCAAGGTCAATCAGATAGGGACCCTCACGGAGACGATTCAAGCGGTAAGGACCGCATTGAGGTCCGGTTACTCTGCCGTGATCTCCCACAGGTCAGGAGAAACGGAAGATGCTTTCATCGCCGATCTGGCCACCGGTCTCCCCACCACTCAGCTCAAGTCCGGTTCTCTCTCCCGGAGTGAACGGCTGAGCAAGTATAACCAGTTGCTCAGGATAGAACACGAATACGAGTTGCCACTGGCCGAGTGGCCGAAGTAAAACTAAGGGTCCTCCGGTTTAACCTTACGGGTGGTTTAGGGACTGATCATGGGAGCTCCCTCCAACGAGAAGTCGAGCGTCAGAAATGTTCTGGAAGGCCGGACGATCCCTCTGTTACTGGTTATTGTCCTCCTGGCCGCCGGTTTTCTGGGGTGGGTTTACTGGAATCGATTTCAGGGAATATTTTCCCTCCAGGCGGAAATCGCCGAGCTGGAGAAGGAACGAGAAGAATTGAACCGGGAGATCGCAAATCTCCGGGAGAGGCTGACCAGACGCAACGACGTCGCGTACATAGAGGAACTGGCAAAAGAGGAATTAGGCCTCGTTTATCCTAGTGATTCCCGGTCGGAAGAAACCGAATAACCCTTGAGGGGGAGTATGGATTTCGTTCACCTGCACGTCCATTCCGAATATAGCCTGCTGGACTCCACCAACACTTTGAGAGGACTGGTGGAAAAGACCAAGGAACTTGGCATGTCGGCGATCGCCCTCACCGACCACGGTAACGTCAGGGGAGCCGTGGAGTTTTATCAGGAAGCCCAGAGGGTGGGGGTGAAACCAATTATCGGTTGTGAACTCTACGTCGCACCGGGTAGTCGACGCCAAAAGAGGGGTCACAACCAGGGGAAGGAAAAGTACTTTCATCTGGTAGTCCTGGCCAAGGATAATCGGGGTTATCAAAACCTGGTCAAGCTTTCCAGCAGGGCGTTTACGGAGGGATTTTACTATAAGCCCCGGGTCGATACCGAACTCCTCGAGGAGTACTCCGAAGGGCTGATCGGCCTGAGTGGGTGCAAGAGCGGGGAATTACCCAAGAAGCTCCTTCAGGAGGACCACGAAGGTGCCGTGGAGGCGGGTGAAAAGTACGCCCGGATATTCGGGAAGGACGACTTTTACCTGGAGCTTCAGGACCAGGGAGTTGAGGGGCAGGAGGAGCTGAACGATCAATTATTGGAGGTGGCCGAGGAGCTGGACCTGGGGGTGGTGGCTACCAACGATGTCCACTACCTGGATCCGGAGGACCGCCTGGCCCACGAGGTGCTGCTGAACATCAAGGCCAACAAGAAGATCACCGACGAGGAAAGGATGAGGTACGAGGGGGAAGAATATTACCTCAAGTCTCCCGAAGAGATGAAGGAGCGGTTTTCCCAGGTCCCTGAGGCCCTTGAAAATACGACGGAGATTGCCGAACGGTGCGAAGTGGAGCTCGATTTCGGTGACGATTACCTGCTTCCCCCTTTCGAGGTCCCCGACGGCTACGAATCCTCGATCGACTACCTGAGGGATCTGGTCGAGGAGGGTGCGGAGGAACGCTGGGGAGAGATAACCCCGGAGATCGAGGATCGAATCGATCACGAACTTGGGATTATAGAAGAGATGGGTTATCCCACCTACTTTCTGATCGTCAGGGATTTTATCGAGTTCGCCAAGGAGAACGGCATTCCCGTGGGGCCCGGTCGGGGCTCGGCAGCCTCCAGCGTGGTTGCCTATACTCTTGGCATTACGGACGTCGATCCCCTGGAACACGACCTGCTCTTTGAGCGTTTCCTCAACCCGGGCCGGGTGAGTATGCCCGATATAGACATCGACTTCTGTATGGAGGGCAGGGACCAGGTAATCGAGTACGTGGTCGACAAGTACGGTGACGATCAGGTCGCCCAGATAGCGACTTTCGATACGATGGCCGCCAGGAGTGCCATCAGGGACGTGGCCAGAGTCCTGGATATCCCCTACGACGACGCAGATGTGATAGCCAAGGCAATTCCCCCCCGGAGTACTCTGGACGAGGCTCTGGAGAACGTCTCCGAGCTGAAGACCAAGTCCCAGGCCAACCAGACCTACCGGCAGCTCTTCGAGGCCGCGGGGAAGCTGGAAGGGTTGATGCGGAACGCTTCTACCCACGCGGCGGGGGTCGTAATTGCCCCCGACGAGCTGACGAATTATACTCCCCTGCAGCGGTTGAGCGACGGCGAAGTGGTCACCCAGTACGACATGGACGTCCTCGAGAACATCGGTCTGTTAAAGATGGATTTTCTTGGTCTGCGTAACCTGACCATAATCGAGGATACGTTCGATCTCGTCGAGGAAGTGGAAGGGGAGTCCCTTTCGCTTGACGACATTCCCGACGGCGATGAGGCCACTTTCGAGCTACTTAGAGAGGGCAGAACGGTTGGGGTTTTCCAGCTGGAAAGCGAGGGTATGCAGGGGTTGATGAACCGGCTGGAGCCGGAGGAGTTCGAGGACATAGTTGCGGCCAACGCCCTCTACCGCCCCGGGCCCCTGGAAAGCGGGATGACCGAGGACTATATCGAGCGAAAACAGGGGAGGGAAGAGGTTACCTATCCTCACCCGGAACTGGAAGGAGTTCTGCAGGGCACTTACGGACTGCCGATTTATCAGGAGCAGATCATGGAGATGGCCCGGGAGCTGGCTGGTTTCTCCCTGCCGGAAGCCGACACCCTTCGAGTGGCTATGGGAAAGAAAAAGAAGAAGGTCATGAACCAGCTCAGGGAAAAGTTTATCCAGGGCTGCGTGGACAACGGGATAGATGAGGAGAAGGCTGCCGACCTGTTTGCCGATATAGACAAGTTTTCCCGCTACGGTTTCAACAAGTCTCACTCCACCGCCTACGCCAGAATATCTTACTGGACTGCCTGGTTAAAGGCCAACCATCCCGCCGCCTACATGGCCAGTTTGCTCACTTCGGTGGGAGGGAACGAGGACAAGGTCGAGAAATATATAAAGGACTGCAACGAGATGGAAATAGAGGTCCTCCCCCCCTCGGTGAACGAGAGTTACCTGAACTTTGCTCCCACCGAGGGGGGGGACATCAGGTTCGGCCTGGAGGCGATCAAGTACGTGGGGACAAAGCCCGCGAAGGCAATCGTGGAAAACCGGAATGAAGGTTACTCTTCCTTTCTCGGCTTCTGTCAGAAAGTCGGGGGGGATCTGAACAAGGAAGCGCTGGAGAGCCTGATCAAGGTGGGAGCCCTGGAGGAGTTCGGGACCAGGAAGTACCTGATGTCCCAGATGGATAAGGGGTTGGAGGTAAGCGGAATTTCAGCCGATCAGCAGAGAAGCGGCCAGAGGTCTTTTTTCGACCAGGGCATCTCCTTTCAGGAGGACGACACCCCCAGGGAAGAGATGGAAGAGTACCCCCGCAGTGAGCGGCTAAGGATGGAGAAGGAGTTTTCGGGAGTCTATATTTCCGGGGATCCCCTGGAGGAACACCGTTTTGAAGTAGATCTCTTTTCCAGCTGTCAGCTGGACAACGTGGACGGAGCCCGGCTAGATGGATCGGCCTGGCTGGCGGGCAGAATCAGCGAAATGAACCAGATCAGCACCCGAAACGGCGATCCGATGGCCTTTATCACTCTCTCCGACGGTTACGGAAAGCAGGAACTGGTCGCCTTTCCGGACGTATTTGACGAGTCCGGCCCGCTGCTGGTTGCCGATAATATTCTTCTGGTCAAAGCGAGGGTCGGGGAGAGAAATGGCGATCGCCAGCTGATCGTACAAAAGGTCTTTCCCATCGATCGAGTCTGGTCGGAAGTCGAGGTGGAGATGGAAATCGTTCTCAATGCCAATCTTATCACCGAAGAGACGATGGAGAAAATTAGATCTCTCCCCGAAGAAGGGGATACACCGACCTACTTCAGACTGACCGACGACCAGGCCGGGAGGTACGTGGTCTTGAAGTCGGGAAATAACTTTCGAGTCGACGTGAATCGAGCTCTTCTGGAGAGCCTGGAAGACTACGAAGAAGTGATCGACGTAAGGTTAAGGCCCGCGGACTAGGCAAGATCCCGTCCCGGGGAATCCGCGGCCAATTTTGCTGACCTCAAAATGAACTGGAAAAACCTTT
>CAYZUF010000118.1:0-4850 GCA_964481645.1 uncultured Thermotogae bacterium | reverse complement strand
ATCCGAACTTGAGGACGGAACTGCTCGGAGTCGAGAAGACGCGCGAAATTTGTAATCCGATACTGGACTCGTCTGACTTGATCATTCCCGGGGCGGACGAATTGAAAGCAATAACTGGCGCATCTACTGAAAGCGAATCCGTGGCTGCAGCTATGGATAGAGGGGCGAAACTGGTTGCAGTAAAAGATGGAGAAAACGGTTGCAGGGTTTACGATGGTGATGGAACTTTTGAGGCCGAATCTTTTGACGTAGAAGAAGTAGACCCGACCGGGGCCGGAGACGCCTTTTCCGCGGCCATCGCCGTTGGCTGGCTGGAGGGTATGGAGATTCAAGATTTAAGTGAATTTGCCAATGCCGTAGGGGCACTCGCGGTAACGAGGAAAGGGCCAATGGAGGGGCTTCCAAGGAGGGAAGAATCGGAAAAGTTCATTCAGAATACTGAAAAATAAAATCACGAAAAAAGATTTCTATCCTTGGATTGTTAATTCCGCTCCCTCGGTAATTTCGGCTAGTGAATCCTGGAGTTAAGTTGTCGGTGGTATTAATTCACTTACAGTACTCCGAAGATACGAAGACAAAGCTTTTTCAACTAAAGGGGGATAATCGTGAGATCTACGCCAATTGGTCTAGTGATGTTGAACGACGAACGAGAACACGTCTACCAACAGAACAACGAGAAGAATAGGGAGGTACTGGAAGGTTGGGCGGAGATAATCAAGTCAGAAATGGTAAATCAGGACGGGACTTCGCCCGAAATCATTACCGCCTCGGAAATCATTACGGGAACCAGGAGTGCCCAGAAAGTGGGAGAGGAATTCTCCCGGCAGAACGTAAAACAGGTAGTAATGTGTTACAACGTCTGGAACTTCCCCTTTCTGGTCTGGCCCTTCTTGAATTCTCTCGGAAGAGAAGTTCCCGTATTGAGTCTGTCGAACAACAATGGTGAATACCCGGGCAACGTCGGGTTGCTGGCCACCGACGGAGCGTTAAGACAGGCCGGAAAACGAACGCATAGGATAATTGGTGAAATGGAGGACGAGGAGACCCAGCAAAAAGTGGTTGATTGGCTGAGGGCCTCGGAGGCGCTGACCACGATGGGGAGCGAAGTATTCGGAATCTACGGGGGACATTCGATGGGCATGGAAACGGGATACTTTCACTTGACCCCCACGTTAAAATACTTTGGGACTACGGGCAGACAGGTCGATCAGCTCTGGTTGAGTGAGAAAATGAAGGAAGTCGACTCTACGGAAGTAGAGAACGGGTTAAAATGGCTTGAAGAGCTATTAGGAGATAGGTTGCTTTACGATGGGAATATGCTCACCCCGGAGAACCTCAAGGATCAGATAAGACTGTACCTGGCCATGGAGGGAGTAAACGAAGAGAAAGGATTTGACTTCTGTGGCCTGAAAGGGCAGCGAGAATTGACGGAAAACGTATGCCTCGGCGACGTCGCCGAGATGTTGATGAACGATCCTTACGACTGGAGGGGAGAGAAGGAGCCCACCGTTTGCGCCACTGAAGCTGACGCCTACTCCGCGGTGACCATGCAGATGTTAAAATACGTCAGCGGCGGTCTCCCTACCCTGTTCATGGACGTACGGCTCTATCATCCCGACAAAGATATCTGGGACTGGTGCAACTCCGGCAATCACGCCAGTTACTACTCCAGGATGTCCACCGATCCCGAAGAGAACTTTGAGAAAATTACCTTTCATCCCGCTTTGGAATTCTATTTCAAGGCCGGGGGGGCTTCGGTCGAGTTCAACGCGGCACCCGGAGAAATGACCTTTGCCCGTCTCGGATTGTGGGACGAGGAACCCTATATGGTAATCATGTCAGGAGAGAGCCTGGATTTACCAGAGGAGGAACGGCAGGCCCTCAACCAACAGACGGATCCCACCTGGCCCCACGTTCATGCCAGGATTGACGGGAGCTTCGATGAATTCACCGACCTTTTTCCCTCCAACCACGTATTAGGGGTGGAAGGCGATCACGTACAAAAACTGGTCTATCTCTGTGAAATATCCGGCATAACCCCTGTTCTGCTCGGTTCAGAAGGGGATAAGCGCCGGGAGCCGATCTGGGAGAAGGTCGAAGGTTAAAGTTGAGGACAAGTAAGTGATAGTATGTTGAAAACAGAGCTTTTACACCCCGAAATCCTCGGAGCTTTAGGGACTTCCGGTCACGGTTCAAAGGTACTAATTGCTGACGGTAATTACCCGTTTGCCACGGGGTCAAGCCATGCTGCGAAAAAGGTCTACCTCAACCTTGCCCCCGGAATAGTTACTGTTCCCCAGGTTCTTGCTGCCGTTGAGAGCTCCATTGTGATTGAAGCTGCTACAGTAATGGAACCGGAGTCCGGGGAAGAGCCGCCAATATTTGGTGACTTCCGAAGCTTACTTGACGACATCGAACTGGAGAAGAAGGGCAGGTTCGAATTTTACGAAGCCGCCAAGGACGATTCGGTCTCTCTGGTGATTGCTACGGGAGAAGAGAGGACGTATGGAAACGTTCTTTTGACCGTAGGTGTCGTGGAGGCTGGGTAGTTTCGAGACAGGGCATTAACGCTTCCACCTTTCCTAAAACTGGCCGACGCCGGAGAGATGCCGCAGGGTAGGGTATTTGAGGGGTGAATATGCGGTATTTGGGGTTCCGGCTAAAACAATATTTTCTTAATTAATTTCAGCGAACTGGAACTTCCGGTGCTGATGATGGCTCCCTTTCCTTCCCTTCGAATCTTTAAATGGGACAGCAAGTTAGTTGAATTTACTATAGTTTGACCAAACACAAAATCCGGGACCCCTCCTACGTGGCAGAAATCTCCTGGTGGTGGCCCATTTCCCGTCAATTCTCAGCCAATCGGACGCTGAGGTTTATGACTACCGCTAGGAGTTTGACAAGGAAATAATTTTCGGTTATAACAAAGCTGAAAGTTTTCGATTATAGAAGGAATAGTTTAACAACAGAAGATAGGAGTACGAAAGAAAAGTGTTAGCAAAACAAAGGAGGAGAAAGATAGCGAATATAGTTCGGGAGAAAGGTGAAGCCACTACCTCGGAGCTTAGTGAAAGGTTTTCGGTCTCCGAGATTACCATCCGCAAGGATTTGGAGCAACTCGCTGAGGAGGGTCTGATCGAAAGGGCCCATGGAGGCGCGGTAAAGAGGGAAAGCACAGTCTCCGAGCCATCTCATGAGGAAAAGGCGTTGGCGCATATAAAGGAAAAGGAAAGGATCGGCGAGGAGGCGGCCACGCTCATCGAAGATGATAGTACCATACTGCTGGGCAACGGTACCACGGCCAGGCAGATAATTCCGCACCTCCAGGGGAAAGATAACCTAACGGTGTTAACGAACTCATTAAATAATGCCCTGGAAATCTTGGACCTGCCTGATGTAGCACTTTCAGTCATAGGAGGGGACGCCAGAAAGAAGAATTATGCTTTAGTGGGTCCTCTGGCGGAGGAATGCTTCAATCATATCTATGTCGATCAGTTATTCCTGGGGGTAGACGGAATTTCTCTGGAGCAGGGATTGACTACTCCCACCCTTATGGAAGCAAAGGTCTGTGCGAATATGGTCGAGGTAGCTAAAGAAGTGATCGTAGTGGCCGATCACAGCAAATTTGGTAGAGTAGTACATGGACAGATTGCGGATCTGGACGTGGTTGATTACATAGTCAGCGATGCGGATTTGCAGGAGGAGTTTCGAGAAGTAATTGATGAGCTAGGGATTAAGTACGTTCCTGTTAGTGTTTGATTCTTGGGGCTAATCCGTTTTCTTCCTTTGGGTCTTGCTTGGCGGTATAGGAAAAACAATCTTTTCTTCTTGAGGGATGAAATAATTTCGTAATTCCTAGTTCGGAAAAATAGAGTGAGGAGGTGGTAAGCTGTTAGGTGAGTTTACGAAGTACCAAAGTGTCCTTTGCTCGTGACGTGAAATTTTCCACAATAAGAGGGGTGTTCCTATTGAAAGAAAAAAGCGCAAAAACGTTGTTTACAGTTTCTTTTCTCCTAGTTCTTGGTCTCTTATTTAGCTTTGCTTCTCCCGTTATGGCGGACGACGGCTATACCGTAGCTATGGTGGTAAAAAGCATGGGGAATCCGTTCTTTGAGGCCTGCCGGGAGGGAGGCCAGAACGCGGCCGATCAACTGGGCGACAACTTCATCTTTCAGGGCCCTGAGAACGCGACGGCCGAAGGTCAGATTTCCCTGATTAATTCTTTGATTTCCCGCCAGGTGGACGCCATCGTCATAAGTGCCAACGACCGGAGCGCCGTCGTCCCCGCTCTGCAAAGAGCCAGGAACCAGGGTATCACGGTGGTCTCCTTTGACTCCTCTGTGGCACCGGAGGGTCGTGACTTACACCTTTTGCAGGCAGAAACGGACGAGATAGGCCGAATTCAGGTCGAGTTAATGGCGGATATGATAGATTACGAGGGCAAGTTCGCCATACTGAGCGCTAGCCCCACCATGACCAACCAGAATACCTGGATCAAGTGGATGAAGAAGGAACTGGAAAAACCGGAATACGACGATATGGAGCTGGTTGGCACGGTCTACGGCGACGACGAGCGGGAGAAGAGTTACAACAAAGCACTGGGGCTCTTTAAGACCTATCCGGACCTGGCAGGTATCATTAGCCCCACCACGGTGGGTATAGCGGCTGCCGCCCGAGCCATCCAGGATGAAGGCCTCACCGGTGAAGTGGAACTGACTGGTCTCGGTCTGCCCAGCGAGATGGTCAGCTACGTGAGAGACGGCGTCTCCAAGGCATTCGCCTTGTGGAATCCCAAGCACCTCGGGTACGTAGCAACCTACCTGGCTCACAGGGTGATTGCCGGTGGCGTC
>CAYZUF010000117.1:0-4866 GCA_964481645.1 uncultured Thermotogae bacterium | reverse complement strand
ATCCTTGTCCATACCGGGAAAGGCAAGGGCAAGCCGACCTCTGCCATAGGACAGATAGTCCGGGCGGAGGGACACGGACTAAGGACCAAGCTGGTTAGCTTCTACAAAGGTGACGAAGAACGATTCCCGCGCGGTACGTTTGAGACATTGAGGGAACTGGAAGTACCTGTGAGGAACTTCATAACCGATCATCCCGACTTCGGGAGAACCAGTGAAGAAGAGGCCCGCTCCGAGTGTGTTCGGGCCCTCTCCTATCTCCAGGACTTCTTTCGCGGGGCGGGGGAAGGCTTCGACCTGCTGGTGCTCGACGAGGTGAACACGGCCCTTTCCAGCGGCTGTATTCACGAAGAAGAGTTTATCTCACTGCTACGGTCCAAGCCGGAGGGGCTGGAGTTGGTCTGTACCGGCCGCGGAGCACCCGATAGTCTGGTGGAAGAGGCGGATCTGGTAAGCAGGATAGAGGACGTCAAGCATTTCTATGATCAGGGGGTAGTTCAGCGGCCGGGGTACGAGTATTGACCGGGCCTGCTGATACTTCCGGAGGATGAGGCTGGGAGCGGGGACGGCTGGATTTTACTGTTTTTCCTTTTCGTGGTGGCCTCCTTCTCGTAAGATTGAATTCGGAAAACTTGACCTACCTTTCCGCGGAACGACTATACTTTGAGGAGTGGAATTGTCGACGAATGTGAGCGGGCGTGAGAAGGTTTGGACGGCCAGAACCGACTAAAACAGTTGATTGCTGTAGGAGGGAAAGTCATGGAGCTGGTTAGAGAAGTTTCTCGGATAAAGGAGAGGGCGCTCTCCAGGTTAGAGGCAGGAGATGTAGGCTTGGGGAAAGGATTATTGATCAGTCTTGGACTGGCCGGCGTTACCGGGCTTTTAGCTCAGACTAGGATACCCCTGCCCTTTAGCCCCGTCCCCGTGACCGGTCAGGTATTTGCCGTATTGCTAATTGGATTTCTCTTTGGTAAGAAGCTGGGAGTGGGCAGTCAACTGATCTATGCGGGCCTCGGTGGACTGGGGATACCATGGTTCGCGGGGTTGAGCAGCGGTTACCTGACGCTCGCTGGCCCCACGGGAGGGTATATACTCGGATTCCTCCCCGGGGTCTATCTGGTGGGATGGCTTTCCGAAAGGTTCGAGGCCGAGAACCTCGGGTCTACCTTCCTTATCGGGGTCGGAGGGTTGGGGATCATCTATTTATTCGGAGGGATTCAGCTCTCCCTCTACTTGAATATTAGCCCCCTGAGAACGATCCAGCTGGGTGTCCTCCCTTTCCTGGGGATCGACGTGATCAAGGTGTTGATGGTCTCTATTGTCGCCTGGGGGCTCAGCTCCTCTGGGTAAGCCGGCCCGGCCCCCGTAAACCCCTTCCTTTATTAGGTGTCTCTGACAGGTAGCTCGAAGTCCCGGGCTCCGGGGGAAAGTGGTCCGCCCTGAGATACATACCCGACGAACCGAATATGGGGAACAGCTAGAATACCCTCTGGGAAAGTCCAGCGAGGACTGCCCGGGGTTCGAGACCCTACTTCCGCTTTTTGGAGAACGTGAACCGTCCTACCAGCCCCAGGGCGAAACCGGCGGCAGCGGTGATAAACAGCAAGGCGGCCCGGGGCATTTTTACCGTGGCAAAGAGCAGTCGGGTCGAAACCGGCTCCAGGTTCTGCAGGATAATGACCGCCAGGAGGATAGCAATTATCCCCGCAGCGGCTAGTTTGAGTTTTTTCATGGACACCTCGTGCGTCAGTTGGTTCGCTCGCTTGCCTGATCGGCTTGGATTATAGTTGGATTCCGGTTTTCATTCAACACTTCCTCGCGTTCTCCAATTCCTGTTAACTTCCCGGGGCTGACCTTCTCCGGAAAGGAGACTTAAGTGGTCAGGAAAGAGCGCCGTTTGATTTAATTCTGGTGGGGAAATAGACTATTGTGAAGGGTTTCGGTCTAGCCCTCGTTAATCTTCATCAAGGAGGAGGATCGTAAAATGTCAAATGTTTCCAAAATTGCTGTCTATCTGTTGTTGTTGGTCCTGGTTGGAGGCCTGATCTTTGTGGGTATTAGTTTCAACGGGCGAATCAACTCCCGGGTCAAGAGTGAGCGAGTTGCGGAATTGGAATCGAAGGTCAGTAACCTGACCGAAGAACTTGAAAAGGCAAAAGCCAGTCAGGAAGAGGATATCTCTTCCCTCCGATCCGAGTTCGATAACCGATTGTCGGAAATTTCCGGGCGGGTCGACTCGTTGAGTTCCAAGGTTGAAAGCTTCATCGACTCGACGAGTAAACGCCAGGAGTCGATGATGGGCCAAATAGACGAGCTGAAGTCCAGCGTCGGCTCGTTGAATACTCGAGTGGGCTCGCTGCAGGAAGCAGACGAGAATCTTGCCGGGAGGCTGGAGACTATTAGGGCGGAGGTAGAAGAAACCGGGGCTCGGCTCTCCTCGCTCGGGGGGAACCTAACTCAGCTGAAAAAGTATCTGGGGAATGAGGTCGAAACCCTGAGGGCCAAGCTTGCTGAGCTGGAAGAAAAGGTTCAGAGCAATTCCGAGAAACTGACCGAGGTAGGCTCGTAGAACTACCAATCCGTTTTCGGGGAGAGTAGTACTTTTCCGCCCGGGATCCCCGCTGCCTAACAGTTTGGAATCCGCGGGCCCGGGCGATGGTCCCGACATGGAGGTAGCCCTCTAAGTATTTACAGTTATGACTGAAGAAGAATTGACCCGGCTTCACCCTGTTGAGGCCGGCCGGGAACTGGTCGAGATGGGCCCGGAAGAGGCGGCGGATAAAGTCCGGGACTTCGAACTGGATTTTGCCGCGGAGGCACTGGAGTCGCTGGACCCCTGGCAGTCATCGGGGATTTTTCTGGAGTTGTCCGCGGAACTTCGGGCAAAGCTGCTGGAGCGGATGGATCCGGACGACTCGGTCGATTTGCTTCAGGAGCTTCCCCCGCGGGAGAGAGAAGGAGTTCTGGAGCTCCTAAATGACCTTACTCGCAAACGCCTCAAAAGCCTGCTCGAATATCCTCAGGATACGGCCGGGGGGACGATGTCCCCCCGGGTCCTCAGCCTCCCCGAATCGATGAGCGTGGGGGCGGCGATAGACGAACTTCGGGCAAAGGAGCGGGAGCTGGAGGAGATCAACTATGTCTACGTAACGGACGAGCAGGGAAAACTGACCGGCGTCCTCCCCCTTCGGAACCTAGTCCTCCGGGAGCCCGCCCGGGAGTTGAGGGAGGTTATGAAAACGGGAGTGGAAACAGTTCTGCCCGGCTTCGATAGGGAAGAAGTGGCCCGGATCTTCGACAAGTACGACTACCTGGCTCTCCCCGTGGTGGACGAGGACGATACCCTGCTGGGGGTCATTACGGTTGACGACGTTATCGATATCCTGCGGCAGGAGAACACCGAAGATATGCTTGAAATGGTGGGGATAAGCGGAGCGAGGGAGGAGTCAGTCTGGACCCCCTGGAACGTATCCATGCAGCATCGCTTGCCCTGGCTGGTGGTAAATCTGGCCACCGCTTTTCTGGCCGCCATAGTTGTTAGTTTGTTCGAAGGGACAATTGCAAAGTTTGCGGTCCTGGCGGTCTTTATGCCCGTTATCGCCGGTCAGGGAGGGAATTCCGGTTCACAGACGGTCGCCCTGTTGGTTAGAGGGATCGCACTGGGGCAGATTGAGACCGGTCAGGGTTCCAGAGTCCTGGCAAAAGAGGCCCTGCTGGGGATACTTCACGGGCTCTCTATAGGGGTAATCGTCGGCCTGGTAGCGTTTCTGTGGAATGGATCGTTACAAATTGCCCTGATTGTCGGAGTGGCCATGGTTTTGAGCATGGTGGTGGCGGGGTTAGCAGGAGTCCTCATTCCCGTCGGTCTGAAGAAAGTTGGTTTGGATCCGGCTCTGTCCGCAAATATTTGGATGACCACGATAACTGACGTCGCCGGCTTTTTCTTTCTCCTGGGATTGGCCTCCTGGTTCCTTACCTGAAGGGCTAGGAGGAGGTTGTAAGAACCGTGGTTCGGGGCTAGCCTCTCCTTTCTCCTTATCTATTAGCCGGGCAAGGCCGCTCGTTTATAGCCGGGGAAAATTTTAAAAATAGTGGTCAATGTGATATACTTGTAATATAATAATGGATTTGACTGTTACACCTACATTGGTCTTATACATTTTGTTCCACGGGAAGGACCCGGTCATAATTCCATTAGTTCTGGGCTTTCTGCCCTTAACCTCGTGTGGGGGAGGCGATACTATCAAGACCTCTCAAAAGACCCAAAAGGTCGAATACATCCGCAGTAGGATGGATAAACCGGATTGGAAGTTAGCGGAGGAGTTGGATGAAACCCTTTACTACGTTTGGTTGGTGAAAGAGGTAAAGAGAAATCCCAAGCTGCAGAGAAAGCGGGGCCACATTAAGCGTTAAGATCCCGTTGCTTGTTTAAGTGGATCAATTTCGATAATTAAATCGGTTTTCCGAACTGGTAAACAAATGTCAGCCGGCAAAAAGAGTTATTCGATTATTTCCGCAGGCGATATACGTTCGTTTTGATTCCTACCCGGCCTGAGATGGCCAAAGGCTATTAATGGTTTATTTTCCAGATTGATCCGGACCGACCAGGGCAGGGATTTAGTTTTAGTGGGCCCGGTGCTTATTCTAAATCGACGGGTTCTTCTCGATTTGGGTAGGTGAAGACCCGGAGAGGGCCAGCTCTTCGCCGGACTTCGCTCTTTTTCATAATTCAGTGCCTTCATTTTGTGACCTTACGTTACGAACGTCTTCCCGGGGCCCCCACTTATCAGGTGAAACCTCCTTTTGGTTTAGCTTTCCTTCCGGCTTCGATAGTTGAAGGTCCCAAGCGGGGGATTTGTATTTCTTCGT
>CAYZUF010000116.1:0-4903 GCA_964481645.1 uncultured Thermotogae bacterium | reverse complement strand
ATACGATCCAAGACGCGGACAACTATACGGTGGAATTGACGGTGACAGACAATTATGGGGCCACTGACGCGGCTACGGAGACCATTTTTGTCTCTCCTGAAGGAGGACCCACCTGTAGTTTCTCCTATTCGGTGGAAGAGGTTGATTCCGGTGAGGGAACGTTTACTTTGGCATTCGAAGCCGTCACCGTCCCCGCGGACACGGAACTTGAAAATCCTCGCTGGGACTTTGGTGACGGAGGGGAAGCGACCCGAGAGGAGGTTACCCATAAGTTTGACGGGCTCGGGAAGACGTTTCTGGTGACTCTGGAAACCGATTTCGATACCTACGAAGAGAGGATCTCGGGACTGGGAGGAGTAGCTAGTCTTTTTCAGGAGGCGTCCGAGTCGGGTGATACCTCGGAGTTGGAACAGCTGGAAAGCGAGCTTAGCTGGTCCGGCGGCTCGCTGGAGAAGGTCTACCTGGCTACAACCAAAGTCCTGCTTAAAATACACGAGGAGGGGCAGCAATACGGAACCTTTTCCCTCGCTCGGTTGTCAAGCATGGCCAGGGAGTCCTATCGACAGGCTATTCCCGGAAACGAACGCGTACCCCGAGCGATTGGGTTGAGTGAGTTCGACGCGGGGTTGAGTGCCACGGGGGAGGGATTTAGCCCCCCGCTGCAGTTCCTCCCCGGGTTTAGGCAGTTGTACCTGGGCGAAGGAGATTTTGTGAGTGGTAAATCGGACTCCGTGGCTGCAACACTTACCCTTCCCCAGCTCTACGAGGAGGCGGAAGAGATCGTTGCATTTACGGACGGCTTGCTGGAAGACCTTTCTCCGGTGGTAGAGGACGGGGAATTTGAACTTCAGCTACCCACCGGTGAAAACGCTACCCCGACCGATTACGTCAGCCTGGACAATGGGGATGTAGCCGGAATCCTTGCCTATATTTCCGCAATCAGGGCGGGCGCGGAGGCTATTCTGGCCTATACCCCCGGGGAGCCGGTGATGGATGAGGTATCGATCGAGATTTCCGAGGACGGCAGGACTTCCTGGGAAGGCTGGGATGTAGTGAGTGAGGAAATCTGGGACAATTTTCTGGAGGCCCGCGGGAACGGTGTTCTGGACCTGAACGGTGACGGCGATGGTGACCCCGACTCCGGGTTCGAGGTATTGCCCGATTCCAGCTTGACCCTCAGGGACGGCGATTTCCTGGAAAGCGCCCGGGATAACCTGCTGGATTCGGTGGATTGGATAAGAACTTTTATCCAGGAAGCTCCCGCCGAGCCCGGTCCACACGAACCCCCGATCAGCTGGCCCATCGGGGGCGGGAATGTTGCCCTGGAAAAATCGTATCTGCTCGCATTACTTGACAAGGTGGAAAGTTGCCTCGAGGGGAGTACGGAGATTGAGCTGGATCTCGATTCCGACGGCGATTACGAATATACCACTCGATTGAACCTGGCAACCCTGGCTGAACACCCCATAGAGGACCTCAAAACCCTCTTGCCCGACGTGGTGGCCACCCCCGATTCGGAGGATCCGCTGATAGTATTGAAGAAATCCGCTGGTGAGGAGATAGATGAGAATTGGAAAATAAAGGGGGAGGTAAGTACTACGGAAGAAGACGTGAACATCGACTTCCCCGACCCCACTCTCGGCGGGTTATTACCGGACGGGGACCTCAACGAGCTACTTGGTTTCCTTCTATTTGGGTCCGATTACGAGCAACCGACGGTCACCGGCCGGACGGTGGAGGATTCCACCCTGAATAAGCCAATGGCCTACCCCAACCCAGCTCGCTCCGGTTCGGTTACCTTCCGGATGAGTGGTTCGGACGTAACTTCCATGGGAGTCACCGTCTACAACGCTTCCGGCCAAACGGTCTTCAGCAGCACGGAGAAAGCGACCGCTACCATCCGGTGGAACCTGACCGATCGCCGGGGTCGGAAGGTAGCCAATGGCTTATATTTCTATATCATCACCGCCGAGGAGGCGGATGGGGACAGGTTCCGGGGTCAGGTTAGGAAGCTCGTAGTGATGAAATAGGCGGAAGCCAGGCTTTACAGAGACCGGAGGGCGAAGCAGGGGTCTCCCCCTCGAATTCCCCCCGAGGAGGGTGGGGTAGGGGGGAGGTATATCCCGGGAAAGTTCCAAAGAAAAGCTAGCCTTCTTCCCGACCTTCCGGTTCTTCGTCCTTCTCCAGTATTTCCTCGATTCTGTTCAGTCGCTCCAGACTCCTGTCCAGTTTAAAGGTGAGTTCCGGGGTGAACCGAGGGTTAAGGTCCTGGGCCAGGTTAGTCCGGAAGAAGCCCTCTTCGTCGTTGAATTTTTCCAGGGACCTTTTCTTCTCTTCATCACTTCCGATAACGTCCACGTAGACGTCCGCATATTTGAAGTCCTCGGTTAGCTCCACGTCAGTTACCGTGGCGAAATCGAATGTCTCGTCCCTGGCGTTCCTGTCGATGATTTTTGCCAGGGACCTTTTGAATTTCTCTTCTTTTCGTTTCTTGGCTCTCCTTCCCATTTATAATACCTCCTGCGATTGACGCTCAATCTGGAGGTCTTTGACCCTTTCCGCTTCTTCGACTATTCGGGCGAGCTTTCTCTGGTTCAGGTCCCCGTTTTTCGCGATGTGGGCGAAGCCGAGGGTAACGGTGGATGGATCATCCTTCCCGTCCAGTTCGTTGACCGAGATATTGTAGTTGTTCCGGATACCGTGGATGAAAGGCTGGACGATAGAGCGCTTCTCCTTCAGCGAACTAACCCCGTGGAGGAGAAATTTTATCTTTAGTACCCCAATACTCATTTCAACTCGCCAAAAGCTTCGCGGTTAAAACGCTTCTACTCTCTTTCTGGTATAGACTTCCAGGGTATCGCCGACTTCGAAGTCCTCGAAATCCTCGATTCCGACCCCGCATTCGTAATCCTCGCCGACTTCCGATACATCCTCCTGGAATCTCTTGAGGCTTTCCACCGTCCCTTCGTGGACCAGTTCGGAATCTCGCCAGACTTTGATCAGGGAGTTGTTGGTAACTTCCCCCGAGGAGACGTAACAACCGGCGATGGTTCCCGATCCGGTGATCTCGAAGACCTCCCGGACCTCGATCTCTCCGACTTTTACTTCCTCGTACTGTGGCCCTTTGACTTCCCCGATTGCCCGCTTTACGTTGTCCACCAGGTCGTAGATGATTTCGTATGACTCGACGGGGATATCCAGCTGCTCTGATTGCTCTTCCGCCTTGGTTCTTACGTCTACCCCAAAACCCAGCACCGCCGAATAGTTCTCGGAAGAAGAGGCGAGCATGATATCGCTTTCCGAGATATCGCCGATTCCTTCGTGTAAGATCTCGATTTCTATGTCTTCTACCTCGATTTCGTCTAGTTCCTTCTTGACTGCGTCCAGGGAGCCACGCGAGCTGGCTTTTAGCACGAGATCGAGATTGTCCTTTTCCACCTG
This sequence comes from uncultured Thermotogae bacterium, assembly GCA_964481645.1. Lineage (GTDB taxonomy): Bacteria > Bipolaricaulota > Bipolaricaulia > M55B111 > M55B111 > JAGXLP01. Next base: position 1,462 of record CAYZUF010000116.1, on the reverse strand, counting down.
GGCGAAAAGATCCTCCACGGAAGGTTTTGCCCTTCGCCTCTTCTGCTGTTCTTCTTCCTTTCTGGCTTGGGCTACTTTTTTGGCCTCCCCCAGGTCCTCGTAAGCCTCCAGGCTGGCTCCGGCGGGGGGGACGTCTTTGAGGCCCATAATTTCTACCGGTTTACTTGGCCCGGCCTCTTCTATCTGTCCGGATTCGTCGGAGAGAGAACGGACCCTGCCGTAGGTATTTCCCACGACCAGCACGTCTCTTGGTCGTAGAGTTCCTTCCCTGATAATGGCGGTAGCCAGAGGTCCCGTGCGGGGATCGAGATGACTCTCCACGATAAAACCTTCCAGTTCTCCCTCGGGATCTCCGGTTGGCCCTTCCATTTCCGCTACCAGACTGAGCATGTCCAGCAGCTGATCCACGTTTTCTCCGGTGAGGGCGGAAAGCTGGACCATGATGGTGTCTCCGCCCCAGTCGTCGGGGGTGAAGCCTTCGCGAGCGAGCTGATTCATCGTCTCCTGGGGGTTGGCGTTGTTTTTATCGATCTTGTTGATGGCCACGATCATCGGTATATCCGCCGCTTCTATGTGAGATATTGCCTCTCTGGTCTGATCCATTATCCCGTCGTCGGCGGCGACCACCAGGACCGCGATGTCCGTAGCCTGCGCCCCCCGCGAACGCATGGAAGTAAATGCCTTGTGTCCCGGGGTATCGACGAAGGTAAACTTCTCTCCTTCCCATTCCAGCTGATAGGCGCCGATGGACTGGGTAATTCCTCCGGCTTCCGTCTCGGTTACCCGGGTCTCCCTGATCTTGTCCAGTAAGGTGGTTTTGCCGTGGTCGATGTGGCCCAGGATGGAGACGACCGCGGGTCGGCGTGGTCCTTCCTCTTCGACCTCTTCTTCTTTCGCTTCTTCTTCCTCTTCCGGTTCTTCGGCTTCTTCTTTTTCCTTGGTCAGCTCCTCTTTTCTCTCCTCGTATAGGTTGAGTATCAACTCACGTTCCTCGTCGTCCACGGTATTTAAAGGAGTCAGTTCCCCCATACCGAGTTCCTCGAGAGCTTCCAGCATCTCTTTACTCTCCAGATCTAGCTCGTCAGCTATTTCGTAAATCCTATGTTTTGACACTAATCTATCCCTCCAAACTCAGACCTCAATTGGAAATATACCCTATGAGAAAAATCCTTTCAACCAAAAGGCAGCCGTCGAACCAGGCTTCTCGCGGGCCTTCCGCCGTATTACACGAATCTCTCCAGAGGTAGGTGCACGCTCTCCGGTAGAGGGGGTGTAAGCTCGGCTACCCGCTTGGTTCGGGCCCGGCAAAAGCAAAACCGAGTCGACGGAACCGACCTTTTAACCGAGCTTAGTATAAGATTTGTGGGAGCAATATCCAAGTGTCGTAGAACGAGGAGAAGTCTTCAGCAAATTCTGGGAATGGGATCTCCCAATGGGGCCTCCAGAAACCTCCTTCCCCCAA
>CAYZUF010000115.1:0-5005 GCA_964481645.1 uncultured Thermotogae bacterium | reverse complement strand
GAACCAGAAAGTGGAGCTCTCCTCGGGCCCGATTAATTTTGATCTCTTCCAGCTATCCCCGGAGGATTACCCCGACGTTGCCGAGCTTCCGGAGGAGCCGATCGCGGAGATAGAGGTCGGTGAACTGAAGAACGCGATAAAGCAGACCACCTTTGCCGCCCTCAAGGCCAAGGAGACGACGAGGTTGTCCTTGACCGGGGTCAACGCGATATTCGGAGAAGATCAGCTCAAGATGGTTGCCACTAACGGGTACAGGATGTCGGTCAAGACCGTCCCTCTTTCCGGGGTGGAGGAGGAAAAAACCTTGCTGATTGAATCCAGCGCCCTGACCGAGCTGGACAGAATACTTTCCGGGACGGATTCGGACCAGGTTGAGGTGTACGCCTCGAAGTCGGAAGTTTTCTTCGTTTCCGAGGACGTGGTCTTCTCCGACAAACTCATTATGGAACAGTTTCCCGAGTACCAGGCGGTTATTCCGGACGATAACGAATTGCCCTTGAAACTTAACAGGGACCGGACTCTGGAGACCCTGGCCCGGGCGGAGATTACCGCCTCCGAGGAGTCGGGGGCCGTCAAGCTTCAGGCTGAGGAGGAATCGGACGCTCTAACGGTTTACTCTTCTTCGCCGGAAAAAGGTGAACTAGAGGAGATAATCGAGCTGGTGGAACCAAGCAAGGGCGACGTAGAGATCTCCTTCAAGGCAGAGTTTCTGATCGACGCCCTGCGGCGGATGAGTGTGGAAGAAGTAGTGCTCTGGTTGCTGGATTCGGATACCGCGGGCTTGCTGGAGCCGGCCAAGGGAGAGGGTGACTTCCTTTACGTCTGCATGCCGATATCGGCTGAACAGTAACCCTTCTATTTGTTGCCCGCCGAATTTCCGGTAAACGGTCCGGTGGAACCTTAATTCTCGCTCCACTGGTCCGGATATTTCCCGTCTTAGCGGGGACGATCCATGTGGCCCCAATTGGCTCGTCTTCTCCCTCGGATAAGAGTCAATTACTCCTGTGTGGAAACCTTTAAGTGTTCAAACTGGATTTGATCATGTTTCTCGCGGATCGGAGGGCCTCCTGGATGAGGTCTTTTTTCGGTCCTCCGCCCTGGGCAAAGCCGGCGGAACCGCCGCCGCCTCCGCCGAGTACGCCCGAAGCCTCGCGGACTATTTCTCCCGCGTCCAGGACTTCGGTCAAAGAGTCGGTAACCTTGCAGACCAGAGAGGCACCGTCCTCGTCGGTGGTGGCCAGAATTACTACTCCTTCCAGCTCGGCTTCCAGGTAATCGGCCAGCCTCTTTAAATCGGAGCTCTCCACCTCTGGCTGGGCCGATATCACTTCCACTCCATCCCAGCCTTCCGCCTCCTGGAGCAGCTGGCTTTTGACCGTGGCCAGGAGTCGGTCCGTCTTCCTTTCCAGCTCTTCCTGGAGCTTTTCCTGCTGGGCTAATATGGCTTCGAATCGACCGACAAGATCCGATTTTCCGGATCCGGCCAGTTCTGCCAGTCTATTCAACCGCTCTCTCTGACTTCGGTAATCCCTGAAAAAGTTTTCCCCGGTCACGGCCCGGACCCGTCGGATTCCGGAGGCGATGGTCTCTATGGACTTGATCGCGAATCCCCCGATCTGGCCGGTCCGATCCACGTGGGTTCCCCCGCATAGTTCTTTGCTGAAATCCTCCACGGTGATAGTCCGGAGTTTTTCCTTCCCCCGATACTCTTCCTCGAAGTGGGCTGCGGCGCCCATCCTTTTTGCCTCTTCGACGCTCTCCACCCAGTTTTCGATTACTTTCCTGTCCGACAGAATAACCTCGTTGACCATCTCTTCTATTTCTTCCCGCTCTTCCCCGGTCGGTATCTCGAAGTGGTTGAAGTCGAAACGCAGTTCCTCCGGGCCGACCTTCGATCCGGACTGGACTACGTGAGGCCCGAGCACCCGCTGAAGTGCCTGGTGAAGGAGGTGGGTTCCGGTATGGTTCCTTTCCGAGCTCCTTCTATTCTTCGAATTTATCTCCGCGGTTATTTTCTCTCCGACCTCCAGGGCACCTTCCTCGACCTCGAGATGGTGGTAGTAGATACTGTTTCTTTCCCGAACTTCTCGAACCGCCGCCCTGCTCTTCCCCTCTTTTAGCTCTCCGATGTCGCTTACCTGCCCTCCGGCTTCCGCGTAGAAAGGGGTTCGGTCGAGAACCGCTATCCCTTGACTGCCTTCCTTCAGACGATCTACCTCCTCCCCCTCATCGATCAGAGCCAGGATCTCCGCCCGCCCCTCGTCCTTCTGATAGCCGAAGAACTCCGTTTCCGGGGCATCGGCGACCTCGTGGAGTTCCTCTGCCTCCTCCTGCTCTCTCCTCGAGCGGGACCTCTGTTTTTCGAGCTCTCGCTCGAAGCCTTCCCTGTCCACTTCCAGGTCCTCCTCGGCGGCCAGCTCCTTCAGAAAGGTCAACGGCAAACCGTGAGTGTCGTAGAGCCGGAAGGCCTCCTCCCCGGGAATTTCCGACTTTTCCTCTTCCTTCAGGTCGGAAGCCAGCCGATAGAAGAGCTCTTCCCCCTCGTTGAGTGTTGTTCTATAATTTTCCTCCTCGTGGTCGATCACGTTTTCTATCAGGTCCTTTCGCTCCACGAGTTCGGGATACTCTTCGCCCATCGTATCCAGAATCGGGGGCAGAGCAGAGGCCAAAAATGTTTTCTTCATGCCCAGCCTGTCGGCGGCCTGGACGGCACGCCTGATGATCCTCCGCAGCACGTACCCCCGGCCTTCGTTGGCCGGAATGACTCCTTCGGATATCAAATAGGCCACCCCCCGGAGGTGGTCCCCGATTCTGTGGACGTAGCCGGTCCCCCGGGGAGAGTAGGAGTTCAGGCCAATCAGCTCTTTTATCCGGGCGATCAGAGGCCGGAAGATATCTATCTCGAAGTCCGAGTCGACCCCCTGGAGGACGGCAGCCACCCGTTCCAGACCCATGCCCGTATCGATATTCTGGCGGGCCAGTTCGTCCACCTGACCCTCCCTGTCCATCTGGTAGCCGGTAAATACCAGGTTCCACAGTTCGTTGAATCTATTGCAGTCGCAGGCCACTCCCTCGCAGTCCGGGCCGCAGCTGTATTCCTCGCCCATGTCGTAGAAGATCTCCGAGTCGGGCCCACAGGGCCCTGAGTCGCCGACCGGACCCCACCAGTTTTCCTCATCGCCCAGCCGGGCTATCTTGCTCTCGGGAAGGCCGACTTCGTCCCGCCAGAGCTGGTATGCCTCTTCGTCCGTTTCGTATACGGAGACCCAGAGGTTTTCCTCCTCGAAGTGAAGGACCTCGGTCACGAATTCCCAGGCCAGCTCGATTGCCCCTTGCTTGAAGTAGGCACCGAAGGAGAAATTGCCCAGCATTTCGAAGAAAGTATGGTGGTACCATGTTTGGCCCACCCGTTCTATATCGTTGGCCCGAAAACACCTCTGGCAAGTAGCTACCCGCTTCTCGTCGGGTTCTCGCTTGCCCCAGAAAACGTCCTTGAACTGAACCATGCCCGCCGAGGTGAACAGCATGGAAGGATCGTCGGGGATCAGACCGGCCCCGTCCTTTCTTCGATGCCCTTTCTCCTCAAAGTAGTCCAGAAAAGCCTCTCTGAGTCTGTCCGTGGTCCACTCCATGTCCTTAACCCTGGTCACCTTTGTCGATTGACAGCTTGTGGATGACCGGTCCGGTCAGTAATTTGGGATAGAAGTCGGTGGATTTTTGCGGCATTTTCTCGCCGCGATCGGCGATCTCCTTTACCTGCTCTATCCTGGTAGGGTTCATGATGAAGGCTCCCTGGTAACCGCCCTCTTTGAGCATGTCCAGAGCCTCCTCGCGCCCCCTGACGTAATCCAGATTCCTCTTCTCCTCCAGGGCCTCTTCGTCTATGCCCAGGTAGTTTTCCAGGATGAGCTTGTGCAGTATGGCCACGTCCAGATTCCGCCAGATCTCGGACTTATCGGGGAGCAATTCTTTCATTATCGAATCGTCCTGCAGGGTCAGGCTCCAGTAGGCCTTGTCGTCCTTGGCCCGGTAGCCAAAAGTGTGCTTCTCCCCGCGGCTGGTGTCCAGCTTTTCCAGGAGCTTCTCCCTCTCTTCGTACCTGGATATCGAGAAGTGATCCCTGGCTCTGTCCAGGACCCCGTGGGGCTTAAAATTATTGAGGTCGTGGAGTAGCCTGTGGGTTGCCAGTATGCTCAGGCCGGGGTCGTCGACGTTTACAAAAGTCATCATCCTGCTATCGAACCCACCGGGTTCCGGAGATTCCCAGCCCTTGTTGCGACAGGCATTGCGGAAATTGAGGGCGGTTTCGTACCTGTGATGGCCGTCCGCAATGTACAGGCTTTTGTCCGCCATTTCCTCTTTGATCCGGGATATCAGGTCCTCCTCGGTCAGTTTCCAGATCTTGTGGGTATTGCGATCCTTATCCTTGACCTCGATTCCCGGTTGGTCTTCGGTCGCCCCGTCCATGGCTTCGGTCACGGCGTTGTCCGGATCGGAGTAGAGCATGAAAATTTGGCCGAAGTTCGCCTCCGTAGCCTCCAGGAGGCGTAGCCTATCCGCCTTCGGGCCGGACATCGTTTCTTCGTGGGCTTTTACCCCCTCGCCCTCTTCGATTCTTCCCAGCCCGATGAATCCCTTCCGGGTGCGCTTTTCTCCTTCGGCTTCGTACTCCTGGTAGTAAGCATAAAAACCCGGCTCCTCGTCCCTCTGAAGGACGCCCTCGTCGATCCAGTCTTGCAGATTCTTTGCGGCTAACTCGTACTTGTCTTCGCCCTCTTCCCTTGCCCTGCTCAGGATTATCCGCACTATATTGTAGATGCTGTTGTTGGCCAGGTCTTCCCTTTCCTCCTCGTCTATCTTGTCGTAAGGGGGGCTAACCACGCGGTTCAGGTCACCCACCTTCTCCGGATTATACTGATAACCTCTAAACGGATACACTTCTGCCATCGTTAATCCTCCTCGAAAAAGTCGATTAGCTCGTCCGCGGCCTGGGTCCCCACCCTGC
>CAYZUF010000114.1:0-5010 GCA_964481645.1 uncultured Thermotogae bacterium | reverse complement strand
AGGTACGAACTTATAGCGCCAGGTAGGTGCTGGAGAGGGATATTTCCATAAGGGGATGAGAGGAAATCTTTCAGAAGAAGACTTCCTGTAAGTGAGAGCCACTCCCATGAAGGCAACCGTTTGAGCACGCGAGTCTGGAATTTCCCCGCCCCGGTTGGCGGAACCAAAAGGAAAGGATGAGCGAAATTTTCGAGAAGGGCTGGGTCAGCCGCTACCCGGAATATTTGATTCTGGATTATTGAAAATAGCTTACCTATAATTAATCCAAGCTTATGCCCCAAAATCGCGCTATTCCAAAAAACAAAGAAGCCGAACAGCTCGTCCTGGGCTCCATCCTCATGGATCCCGAGGACGTCGTTCCCAAGGTAGTCGAAAAGGTGAAGCCGGGGTATTTCTACTGGAAGGAACATAGACTGATCTTCAGAGCTGTTCTAGAGCTTTTCGACAAAGGCGATCCCGCGGACGTAGTGACGGTAACCAACCGCCTCAAGGAAAAGGATCAGCTGGAAGAAGTTCAGGGCCGGGGATACCTTGCCGACCTGCTGGACAAAGTGGTAACCACCGCCAACCTGGAACATTACACTGAAATTCTCCGGCAGAAAGCCCTGCTCAGAGCTTTAATCAACGGCGGACGTCGGATAAGCGAGCTGGGATACAAAACGGATCAGGAATTGAAGGACATCCTGGATCGGGCCGAGGAGATCGTCTTCGAGATCTCCCGTCAGGAGACGGTAGACGACTTTCATCTGCTCAGCGACTTCCTCCGGGATCACTTCGACGAGCTTGAAGAACTCCACCATGACCCAAACCAGCAGACGATCAGTGGCCTTTCCACGGGTTTCCCCAAGCTGGACGAGATGACATCCGGGTTCCAAGATGGACAATTAATAGTAATTGCGGGCAGACCGGGAACGGGGAAGACCAGTTTTGCCCTTTCCCTGGTCAGAAATATCGCACTCCGGGAAGGGACGGGGGTCGGCCTCTTCTCCCTGGAGATGACCAAGGAACAACTTCTGGAACGGCTGCTTTGCGGCGAAGGTCGGGTCAATCTGCACCAGCTGCGCGGCGGATTCGTCCCCTCCAGCAAGTGGAGGGATATCGCGACGGCCGCGGGTAAGCTTCAGGAAAGCACGATCATTATCGACGACATGCCCGGCAACGCCATTCTTGACGTTAAAGCAAAGGCCAGGAGAATGAAAGCAGAGTACGACATAAATATGCTGGTCGTCGATTACCTCCAGTTAATCGAAGGGACAAATAACGTCAACACGAGAGAGCAGGAAATCGCTCATATCTCTCGGTCCCTGAAGGGGATTGCCCGGGAGCTGCGAATACCCGTGGTGGCTCTATCGCAACTGAATCGATCCGTGGAAAGGCGAGAGAAAAAGAGACCCAGACTTTCTGACCTACGGGAGAGCGGGGCAATCGAGCAGGACAGTGACGTCGTTACTTTCATCTACCGGGAGGACTACTACGGGGAGGAGGAGGAAAAGGGCGATTCCACGGTTAGCAAGACGGAAATAATTATTGGAAAGCAAAGAAACGGTCCCCTGGGAACGATCAACCTCAACTTTCACAAGGGCTACGCTAGCTTCTACAGGCCGACAAGTCGCACTCCAAATAGCTAGCGGGAGAAAAATTAGCCCACTCGATCAACCTTGATAAGGTTGGTAGTCCCCTCTACGGCAAAAGGTACACCGGCGGTCACCACCACACGATCCCCGTCATCCACGTATCCTTCCTCTTTGACCGAGCGAATGGATTTCTCGATCATTCGATCCGTATCCTGGGTCGTTTCCACCTGAAGCGGCTCAACCCCCCAGGCCAGGGCAAGCTGATTATAAACGTCCCGGGAGGGAGTAACGGCCACGATGGGGATCCGGGGACGGAATCGAGATACCAACCTGGCCGTATACCCGGATCTGGTGGAGGTGATAATCGCTCCCGCGCCCAGCCTTGCGGCCATGGAACAAGCCGCGCGTCCGATCTCCGGAGCAGTCCGAGTCTCTTCCCCGTCAAATTCGTCCTCCAGGTTGCCGGAAGGTGAGAAATTTGCCTCCGCCTTTTCGGCAATCTTTCTCATGGTGGCCACGGTCTTGGTTGGATAGGAACCTATAGCCGTCTCTCCGGAAAGCATGATGGCATCCGTCCCGTCCAGAACGGCATTTGCCACGTCGGTTACCTCTGCCCTGGTCGGGGTTGGCGCGTGCATCATCGTTTCTAGCATCTGAGTGGCGGTAACCACGGGCTTGGCCAGATTATTGGCCAGACGGATAATCTTTTTCTGCAAAAACGGTACTTCTTCCAGCCCAATGGCCATGGCCATATCTCCCCTGGCCACCATCAACGCGTCGGCTTCCCGGGCAATTTCTTCAACGTTTCTCACCGCTTCAACGGTCTCGATCTTTGCCATCACGGGTAGGGTCGTACCGTCCCCCGCCTCCTTGATTATTTCCTTCGCATCCCTTATCTCTGCCGGCCCCTTGACGAAGGAGAGGGCAATCCAATCTACGCCTTCGGAGACCGCAAACCTGATATCTTCCTTGTCCTGATCGGTAATCGGAGGCAGAGGAAAGCTGGTTCCCGGTATCGTAATTCGCTGTTTCCCACGAACTGTACCCGAACTCGCCGCCCGACACTCTACTGCGGTATCCCCGACTGAGTCCACGACAAGAGTGAGATCCCCGTCCCCTATGATGACCTGATCCCCTCGATCCAGCAAGCCGGGCAAGCCGGGGAAATCTACGAGGAAACCTTCTTCCTCACCGGTCTCCTCCGTCCCCAGATGAACCCTATCCCCATCCTCGAGCTGAACTTCCTCTCCGACCGCGGGCTCCAATCTCACTTCCGGCCCCTTGGTATCGGCGAGAATGGAAAGCGGCACTTCTCGATCGTCCCTAATCCGCTTTAAGTTGGAGATCAGCTCCCGGTGACCTTCTTTGGTGCCGTGGGAGAGATTAATTCGGGCGCAGCTTACCCCCTCGGTGACCATGGACTCCATAACTGGAGGAGAGTCCGAAGCCGGTCCGAAGGTGGCGATTATTTTCGTTTTACCCATAACAATCCGCCGTCCCGAGGTTCAATGAAAAAAAACCTGGTTTAAGCCAGGGCTTAAAACCAGGTCCGTACCGTATCACGAACTCGCTTCTACTCCTCTTCGCTGAGCTTTTTGTATCGTCCCAGTTCCTCTTTGATTTCAGGTCTCTGTAGCTTCTCGATAGCCCGATTCTGGAGCTGTCTTACCCGCTCCCTGCTAATGTCGAAAACCTCTCCCACTTCTTCCAGGGTACGGGTCTTGTAGTCCTCGAGTCCGTATCTGAGCTTTAAGATATGTTTTTCTCGATCGGTCAGCTCCTGATTCAACAACCCTTTCAGGCGTCCCTTCAACAAGGAATCGAAGGTCTCCTGTTCCGGAGTAGGGAGGTTATCGTCGGCAAATATATCCCCCAGGACTCCGCTATCACTGGACTCTTCCCCCAGAGGCTTATCGAGAGAAACCGTGGTCTGCGCCGCCTTCTTTGCTCGCCTGACTTTTTCCACAGTAACCTCGAGATCTTCGGCAACTTTTTCTATCGGGGGTTCGGTACCGTGTTCCTGGATGTATTCCTCTTCAACTCTATCGATCTTCCTGCTTAACTCTTTCATATGAGCGGGGACTCTAACCGTCCTGGACCTATTGGTAAGGGCCTTGAGAATCGCCTGTCTTATCCACCAGGTGGCATAAGTGCTAAATTTGTATCCTTTTCTCCAGTCGAACTTCTCGATTGCCTTCATCAACCCGAGATTTCCCTCTTGAATTAAGTCCAGAAAGGGTAGGCCGTAGTTCCGATACTTCTTGGCGATACTGATGACTAGCCTGAGGTTGGAAGAAGCGAGCTTTTCCCTTGCCTGTTCATCGTCCTGTTCAATCCGCTTGGCGAGCTCGACTTCTTCTTCCCTGGTCAATAACGCCTCATTACCGACCTCGTCGAAGTACCTTCTGATAGGGTTCTTCTCGTTATCGCCTTTTAATTTTCTATTTGCCATCTCAACCTCCGTAGCCTATAATCCTCGAAAGTGTAATTAGATAACTATGAAGTTTGTTAGTGAATTCAAACGAGCTGCCCTTTGGCAGAATTTTTTATACGAAAGGGAAGCTGAAAGTAGTTATAAGTTATTCGGACCTCATAGGAAAGTTAGATCTCCGCTAACACTCATAATCATTATACATCGTTATCCAACTTTGTCAAGCGAAAACACCCCTTAAGATTGAGAAGGAGATTTGAAGGGCAAGTCTGGACTACCCGGATAACGAAATCGACCATTGAAACGTTGAATAGCTTTGTGTTAGGATAGCAGCCGACAATTCCGACCGAGAAGGCGGGCATTCGACCTTGCTTTTGGAGGAAAAACAACCAATGAACTCAAAACAGGACAAAACCCAGCTGACCAGAAGGAATTTTCTCAAGTGGGGTGCGGGGGGGCTGGCCGGTGCCGCTGCCCTGACCCTGGGACTGAAACCCTGGAAGAAGAGCGCCCGGGGGGTAACCGTTAGCCAAAGGAGGCCGGCCATGGGGACCTTCGTGGAGATAACCGCCAGGGGAGAAGAAAAAGAAAAGATCTCTACCTTGATAGAGGAAGCCTACCGCCGGATAAAGCAGGTAGATAAAACTATGAGCCTCTTCCAGGAGGAGAGTCCCGTCTTTCGGCTGAACCAGCCCGGACGGAAGGAGGTTTCTCTAACCCCGGAGCTGGTCCAGGTCCTGCAGGAAGGACAAAAGATCTCCGAACTTACCGACGGGAGCTTCGATATGACCTCCGCTCCCCTCCTGGAGTTGTGGGGCTTCTACGAAGGCCAGCTCAACTACCCCGCCGAGGTTGAGGTGGAGGAGACCCGGAAGCTTGTGGATTACCGAAACCTTTCCGTGGACCCCTCCGAAAATAAGGCCACCTTAGCCCACCCCAGAAGTGGAATAGACCTGGGAGGAATAGCCAAAGGTTACGGCGTGGACCGGGCGGTGGAGGTCCTCA
>CAYZUF010000113.1:0-5173 GCA_964481645.1 uncultured Thermotogae bacterium | reverse complement strand
TAGTCGGTAACTACTTTTTTCAGTTCTTCGCCTCCCCACAAGCCGTGTCCGGCGACCCGGTGCCAGGGTTTTCTCCACGGATTCTGGCACTAGAGGGGCACCTACTGGCACCGGGTCGCAACCTGCACCGCGCGCCGGTTCTCCTCCACGTCGTGGACCCTCAGAATCCTCGCTCCTTTCAGTACCCCAACCACGTTGGTAGCAATCGTCCCCTCCACCCTCTCTTCCGGGGGCAGATCCAGGATCTCGCCAAGGAACGATTTCCTCGAGGTCCCCAGCAGGAGCGGAGCTCCCAGAGCCTTGAATTCCTCCAGGCGGCGGAGGATCTCGTAGTTATCCTTGCAACTTTTGCCAAATCCAATTCCGGGATCCACGATAACCTTCTCGCCGGAAATACCCGATTCTTCCGCCACTTCGATCCTTTCCCGGAGGAAGTCCATTATATCCAGGACCGGATCCTCGTAGGTCGGGTTCTTCTGCATGGTTCGCGGCGTCCCCTGCATATGCATCAAGACGATGGGGACGTTCCTTTCCGCGACGAGTGGAGCCAGTTTCTCATCGAACCTGAGGGCGCTAACGTCGTTTACCATTTCGGCCCCCGCGTCCAGGGCCCTCCTGGCGACTTCCGATTTGTAAGTATCGATGGAAACGAGGATATCGGCCTCCTCTCTCACCGCCTCGATCACGGGAATAGTTCGGTCCAGCTCCTCCTCCAGTTCCACCTTCTGGGCTCCGGGCCGAGTGGACTCTCCTCCGACATCCACGATATCCGCTCCCCTCTCCTCCATTTCCAGCGCCCTCCTCACTGCCCTCTCCCGGTCGAAAAATTTTCCCCCGTCCGAAAAAGAATCGGGGGTTACGTTCAGAATACCCATGATCAGGACTTCGTGGTCCTCGCGAATCCTGCGTAAAAAGTTCATTCTACCTCCACCCTCTCAATCCATACCCGCTCGTAGGGTGTCAAACCGAAAGGAAATCCTTGGCTTGATTCCTCCAGTCACGGAATTATAGGTGAGAAAGAGTCAAAAATGAACTTTCACCCGACCGGAATCCAACTCGGCATCCCTAAACCGCTCGTGAATCCAGAAGGAATCCGGTAAAATTATTTAAACCAATCTTCAATGTTGGGATGATTTCTTCTCATGGAAGACAAATGTGGAATTATCGGGGTCAAGCTGGAATCCGGCAAGGGGGCTTTGACCACCTATTACGGACTTTACGCCCTTCAGCATAGGGGTCAGGAAGGAGCCGGCATCGTCAGTTTCGACGGGTTTCAGCAGCACAAAAAGAAGGGGCTCGGCCTGGTGGGAGAGGTTTTCGCGGAGGAAGACATCGAAGAATTACAAGGCACTTCCGCGATCGGCCACGTCCGCTATCCTACCTACGGGGCGATCAGCGAGAAAGCCGTCCATCCGTTTAACGTAAATACCGAGCAGGGTTTCCTGGCTCTGGGCCATAACGGAAATCTGACCAATGCAGGGGAAGTACGGAATGAGCTGGAAAAGATCGGACACGTCTTTACCACGGACACCGACACCGAAGTACTGGTTCACGAACTTGCAAGGAGACTGATCGACCGCGGGATCCTGGAAGCCATCGAAGGGACTATGAAGAGGATAAAGGGAGCCTATTCGACCACCTTGATCTATAACGGAAAAGTGGTCGGGTTTCGCGATCCACGAGGGATTCGACCCTTATGCGTTGGAAAACTTGAGAAGGGTTATATGTTAGCAAGCGAATCGGTAGCCATAGATGCGGTAGGTGGTAGATTCATCCGCGACGTCAAGCCGGGAGAGATGGTTGTCCTGGAAGAGGACGGCGTCAAATCCCACCAGGTAGCCGAAGGGGATCCGGCTCACTGCTTCTTCGAGTACATCTACTTTGCCCGCCCGGACTCCAATATCGAGGGTAAGTCAGTCTACAAGGCGAGGAGAAGACTGGGAGAGTTACTATACGAAAATGACGGAGCGGTCACCGATTCGGTTTCACCGGTACCGGACTCGGGACGGGCCTTTGCCGCAGGTTACGCCCAAGCGGGAGGGATCGAGTTCGTCGAATCGATGATGAAAAACCGCTACGTGGGCAGAACCTTCATAATGCCATCCCAGGAAACGCGGGAGAGGGCAGTAAGATTGAAGCTAAATCCAATTGAAGCAAATATCAGAGGCAAAAAGGTTACCATAGTCGACGATTCGATAGTCAGAGGAACTACGTCCAAACAACTGATTGATACCCTGAGGAGTAACGGAGCCCGGGAGGTTCACGTCAGGATCGGTGCTCCTCCGATAATTTCCCCCTGTAACCTGGGAATAAACATGGCTTCCAGGGAGGAGCTGATGGCCAGCGGAAAATCAACAAACGATATCAAAAACGCGATCGGAGCCGACTCACTCGAGTACCTGACGATCGAAGAGGTCTCGGAAGCTCTAAAGATCCCTCTGGACGACCTATGTACAGGATGCGTCACTGGGGACTACCCGGTTAAATAGAGGACGACTCTCCGTCATCGGCCGCTACTTGTTTTCTCTGATTTCGCCGCCATTCTTCCAATTTATCCTTCAGGTTTACGCTCCTGGCGGCCAGTATTTTGACGGCATGGAGTGCGGCATTCTCCGGCTCCAGAACCGTGGAGCAGGGCACTCCGGTCGGTGTCCGCAGGGAGGAGTAGAGGTCCTGCTTGTATTCACCCAGAGGAGGACAGTTGATCACGGGGGATAATGAGTTCGCGGATAAGACAGGGCCCAGAGCGTTGGACTTCCCGGCAACTGCTATATAGACCACAGTCCTTCCGGCTCGCTCGTATTCCTCCAGTGCCTCCAGAACTTGGCCAGGTGCTTTGTGGGCGGACAAAGCCCTGGTTTCGTACGCTACGCCAAACTCCTCCAGCCGGCGGCCGATCCCGGCGGCAAATTCTTCGTCTTTCCTGGAACCCATGAATATTACTACAAGTTGGTCTTCTTCTTCCATTCCTTTAGACCCTCCAGTACCTGAGAAACATCAGCTACTTCGAAAACTTCCCTCTCCATCCATTTGTTGGCCCCCGCCCGGTATAGATCGGAAACCAGCTCCTTCAGGCTCGGATCAAGAGTCCGCGGCCTTCGATCCACCAGCTCCCTCCAATCGGTCGGACCACCCTGCAAAGATTCCTCCTTGGCGGCCGTTAACTCCTGATACCACTTCTCGTCCTCCTTCTTATACCACTGACGGAGTACCTCCTTCGATATCTGCTGGTCGGCGTAGGAGAACCTGTTCTCGTCGAAGGTCCCTACGACGTCGGCCACCACAACTTCCCCGCGGTCATAGATACACTCGATCTTCCCGTCAAGGTGGTCGAATCCTCTCTCCAGGGCATGGTCCGTCAGGAACCGATTGACTCGGGCAGCCACATCTTTCAATTCTTCGAACTTTTTCCCCTTCAGCCCTGAGATCCTCCAGGCCTCTTCCTCACTTAAATATCGATCCTGTCTTTCCAGCTTGGTGGAAAACTCGATCAAAGGAGTCTCCAGTTCGATTTCCGATTCCGGCCAATCGGAGTACTCCAGTCCCAGCTCGTCCGGTTCACGCCGCCTTCGAAGCGATGAACCGACGGGAACGTAGTTCCGAAAGACTACTTCCAGGGGGATGAGAAAATTCTTCCTTTCACTTAAATCAGGGTACTGGTAACCTTTTCCCCCTCCTTCAACTGACGGTTTATGGGCGAGAGCGACAGCCATTACCTTCGAAGGAGAATCCAGCTGTCCAACCTCCCTCAGATCTCCTTCCTCAACTAACCCCCTGTAATGGGATTTGATCCCTCTTCCCTCCAGCAGCTCGAAGTTATATCCTCCCATCATGGCCAAGGCTTCTCCCTTGCCGGGAATTAGATCGGGCATTTCTCCCCAATCGAAGACCGAGTACCGATCGGAAAAGATGAAGGCCCCGGTTCCGAGTTTCTGTTTACCTGCTTCTTTCTCAACGGTGAGATCTTTGACCGATCCCATACTATCTCCCCTTTTACAAATACCTTTAAAAAGTCGGGGCGGATATCCAGGCATCCACGAGGATGGATCAACTGAAAAAATTGTCCCCTGAAACGAATCCCTGAAACCTTGGGTTTTAAAGCAAATCTATTTTACCATAAGCTTAAGGAGTATCAATGAGGAGGCTCGATGACTGAAACGAGAACCATCTCTACAGGGAAGGACGGGAGTATGCGAGTAGCAGTACTTTTCTCCGGCGGGGCTTCCGGGGCAAAATACCTATTTCAAGAGGAAAACCCGGAGGAAAAGGGTTACCAAATCGTAGCCGGGATAGCCGATAGCAAGGACGTCCGGGGAACCGAGGTCTTCACTAGGAGGGAAGTGCCGGTCAAAGTAGCTGACAGGGAGGAGCTTTCTCCCGCTTCGGACTCTAGCGCGGACGAGGGATCCCCTTATTTCGAGAGACTCGCGCGAGTACTCAAGTCCTTCAACCCGGACCTGATACTTCTCTCCGGATTCATGCAGGTGGTCAAGGACCCCTTGTTGAGCCAATACGAGGGAAGAATCATCAACGTCCATCCGGCCGACCTCCGGCTGGAGGAGGACGGGGAACGAAAATACCGGGGGGCGGACCCAGTATACGACGCGATCCTGGCCGGGGAGCAAGAGGTCAGATCCACCGTTCACCTGGTCACCAAAGAAGTCGATCGGGGGGCGATACTTGTGGTCTCCGAACCACTCCCGGTGGAAAGGAAGATGGTCCGAACCTTCGAGAGGTTCAATCCAGAGATGGTCGAGCAATACGCGAACTTGCTCCAGGAGTGGATGAAATGGTGCTGTGATGGCCCTTCAATACATGCCGCCTTGAGCATAATTGCGAGCGGGAAAGTCGGTTTTACTGAAGGAAAAGTCGTGTTCAAGGGTTCGGGCGGTTTTCGCGAAGGTTACTACGACCTTCGTGAAGGGAAAATCGTTGGCCCGAACAGGGGAAGGTCATAGAGCTATCCGCCTTCCTTCCCTCCCCTTGCTATAACAAGTGATTTCCCTGCCCTCCGTAATCTCCCCCACAACCCGAGATGGTATTTCGAAGTCGGCCAGTACCGCCTCCACCTCACCGGGCTCGGGGGTCACGATCAGGACGCATTGTCCCATATTCCAGGTTCTATAAGCTTCCTCGTCGGGGGCCGGCCCCAGCTGCTGTAGGCGAAGGAACT
>CAYZUF010000112.1:0-5252 GCA_964481645.1 uncultured Thermotogae bacterium | reverse complement strand
AAGACGGCTCGACCGAAGACGTCCCCATTGACGAACTCCAGCCGGGTGACCGGGTGGTGATAAAGCCGGGCGAAAAAATACCAACGGATGGAACTGTTCAGGATGGGCGAACCAGCGTCAACGAAGCCATGATTACCGGGGAAAGCAAACCCGTGGAGAAGGACGAAGGCGACGAGGTAATCGGCGGAGCTGTCAACGGCGAGTCCTCAATTACCGCCGAAGTGGAGAAAGTTGGTGAGGATACCTATTTATCGCAAGTAATAGACATGGTCGAAGAGGCCCAGGAGTCCAGGTCAAAGACCCAGGACTTCGCGGATCGGGCCGCCCTGTGGCTAACCATGATCTCGCTGAGCGTCGGCACGGTAACCCTGCTGACCTGGCTCTTCCTCGGGAGTGCATTTGCCTTCTCCCTGGAAAGGATGGTTACCGTAATGGTAATAACCTGTCCTCACGCGCTCGGCCTCGCCATCCCTCTCGTGGTAGCGGTATCCACCGCCCTCTCCGCCAAAAACGGATTGCTGGTCAGAGACAGGTCGGCCTTCGAGCGCACCCGTAATGTAGACGCGGTAATATTTGACAAGACCGGTACACTGACCAAAGGAGAGTTCGGCGTAACCGACGTCGTGTCACTTGGAGACTACTCTCGGGAAGACCTTTTACGAAAGACTGCCAGCCTGGAAAGCAGGTCGGAACATCCCATCGCCCGGGGAATAGTTAACAAAGCCGAAGAAGAGGAAATAGATTACTCGAGCCCGCAAAATTTCGAGGCGATACCCGGTCGGGGGGCAAAAGCGGACGTCGAAGACAAGAGCCTAAAGGCGGTAAGCCCGGGATACCTTCATGATCACGATCTGACCGTCCAAAACGAGGAAATCAGTAAATTAGCAGAAGAAGGAAAGACCGTGGTCTACTTAATTGAAGATGATACTGTCCAGGGGGCGATAGCCCTGGCCGACATCATCCGCGAAGAATCCTACGAGGCAATAGAGAGCCTAAAAGAGATGGGCGTCCAGGTGATGATGCTCACCGGAGACGCGGAAGACGTAGCCAAATGGGTGGCCGATGAACTTGGACTGGACGATTACTTTGCCGAGGTACTGCCGGACGAAAAGGCGGACAAAGTTAAAGAAGTGAAGTCCAGAGGCCTAACCGTCGCCATGGTCGGGGACGGGGTCAACGACGCTCCAGCCCTGGTGGAAGCCGACGCCGGGATCGCCATCGGTGCCGGCACCGACGTGGCCATAGAGGCCGCCGACGTCGTCCTGGTCAGGTCCGACCCTCGGGACTTTACCGCAATCGTCCAGCTATCGAGAGCCACCTACAGCAAGATGGTCCAGAACCTCTGGTGGGCTACCGGGTACAATGCCTTCGCCATACCGCTCGCCGCCGGGGTTCTTTACGGTTTCGGAATATTGCTCTCGCCAGCTATGGGTGCCGCGTTGATGTCCCTTTCCACCGTAATTGTCGCCATCAACGCCAGACTCCTCGGTAGAGTGGGGGAAGAACTCAGCGGAAGGGAACAGGAGGTCCAACCAGAAGCGGTAAAAGCATAGTATTTCTTCTTAATCCAGAAAAGATCGATTACCGTACTAACCCTCTGCCCGGGGATAGTAGTGTTGACCTCTTGAGTGAAATTAGCTTACCCGTTGCTCTTATCCCAAAGCCCCCAGATAGCCGCCGGAGAGCTCGCCAAACCCGAACTGGAGCAACTCGGTCGTCTTTCCCTAAAGGCTCTGGGGTTATCAAGATTCGTGGGATCTCCGGAAAGGCCTTACTTTTCGGAGGGAATTAATTCGTCGACGGTCTCGTCGAGCCAATCGGCCGTATCCCCGATTACTTCTTCCCGATTCAGCTCGTGCAGTAACTCGTGTCTGGCTCCTTCATAAACTTCTAAGTCGATTGATAATTCCTCAAATTCCCGGAACTTTCCAGCTAGCTTTCTGATTTCTCGCTCACCGCCAACAGGGTCATTCTCCCCGACAAGGAAGAGAAGTCGGAAATGACGGGGTAATCTCCGAGGCGCTTCCCGGGCGGCCAAACTCGCCAACCCAAAGGCGAATTCATCATAAAATCCCGTAGTACAGGAAAAACCGGTAAACTCGTCTTCCAGGTACTTATCCACGGCTTCTTGGTCCCTGCTGAGCCAATCAAACCTGGTACGGGTGGGTTCAAAACCACGATTATGCGAGGCAAACATAATCTTTTCCATTAAAGCACTCTCCGCTTTTTCACCTTTAACCAGGTTTTCCAGTTTTGCCAGCGGTACCAAAGGATAACAGGTAGATCCCTTCACCAGCCCGGTACCCGACAGTATCAAGCCATCTACTTTCTCCCCGTATTCGATAACGTAGTGCCGCCCTACGAACGAACCCATCGAGTGACCAAATAGGAAGGTAGGAGTATTTCCCTCTCTGGACTGGATAAACTTTACTATTATCCGGAGGTCCTCTAGAAGCTCCCTCCAGCCGCTTCCACTTTCGAGATGTCCGAGGGGCAGGTCGTTGTTTAAGGCAGTTTCTCCGTGCCCCCTCTGGTCGTAAGTGTAAACCGAATAACCGCTATTGGCTAAGTTACGGGCAAACTCGTCGTACCTTTTTCTATGTTCCGCCATCCCATGAACGACCAGTACTTTACCCTTCTCTTCTCCGGCTCGATACTTGCTCCCGTGAAGCTCAAGCCCGCCTTTTCCCGGTAATGAGAAGTGCTCTTTTCGATGGGTTCCCGACAAATCAGTCACAGCTCCTTGGTTGAACTAGGGATTTTCGAGGAAGCCTACCGGCGTTTTTAGGCTTCTAATTGCGATAACCATCACTCAACAGGTCCGACAATAGCTCCCCCATGTTTTCCTGCTTGCGTTTTTCCAGTTGGCCTTCCGGCGAGTTTGTCCAGCTTATCGTATAATTGCGCCAATTCTTGTCACGGATTTCGCCAGCGTGATCTCCAAAGAAGGCGTGAACTTCCTCGTCCTTTATTCCCTTACCGGAACTACCCGTAACCAGCAAATGTGGAACTTCCTGTAAATAAGTTCTCCCCGCCATCATGTAAGCCAGCAAGGAGTGATGACCGTCAAAACAGACTAATTCGTTCCGCCCGGTCCTTGCTACTTTGACGTTTGGAAGGCCGTCGGGCATCAGTACGTGACTACCCGCCTCGATCTTCTCTCGCATCTCTGTTAGGCTGGTGGTTCTCCTCTGTATCTCATCCACGTTGTGCAGGTTTATGATCCCGCTGAGATCGGTCGCCTCGGGAGCCGGTTCTTCTCGCAGGTCATCATCGCTTAACCCCGGGAAGATCTCCTCCCTGAACTTTTCCACCGTGGAATATACGTCTTCTTCATTGGCGTGAGTTACATTACAGGAAAAACTTTTGACGGCCCCGGGAGGTCTTTCAACCATTTGAGATTCCGGAGAAATCAATTTCACCCTTCTCTTTTTCATAACAATTAAATACTCGGCGAGGACCGCCTCTCAATCAACGTATCGTTGGATAATCCTCACGGAGACGGTACTATGGCCTCCGAACTTCCCGGGGGGCAGAAATCCCGGGGTCTCTTCAAACAATTCAGGTCTGGGAGCCATTTAGCATTGACTCGAATTTTTTCAAGTCCCGATACATGCTGTAGTTATTCCACAGCAAGTAGCCATGATTCGAAGTAATTTCCCCGATTAACTCCTTTAACCTTTCCAGATCTTCCGTTTTATAAGTATATTTATACATCTCTTTGCCGGGGGGTTTTCCATGTAATCTTAAATAAGAAATCGAGGTCTCAATTGCGGGGGTCAACCGAAAGGGATCCGTGCAGTGAATCAATTCGTGCCTTCCACAGACCTCCTTGATAATTTCGGGGTTTTCTAGCCACTTCCCCCGGGGCTCCCAGGCGAGGAGGAAGTCCTCCCTATCGATCTCCGTGAAAAAATTCTTTAGGTTCTCTCGGTTTTCCGGGTCGATACTGAAGGAAGGTGGAGACTGGAGCAATATCACTTCACTCTCCAGGGCCCGGGCTATTTCTTTTACCCCGCCGAACTCATTCACCGACTTTTCGCTGGAGAACCTATCTTTATGTGTAATCGTTTTTGAAGCCTTTACGGTGAACTTAAAATCCTCGTTGACTTCCCGGGCAAGCCGCTTCCACTTTTCCGCGGTTTTTACCTGGGGCAGGTTGTAAAAAGTCTTGTTGACTTCGACCAAATCGAAAAAATCGGCATAAGCCTGGACTTTGTGGTCGTAGATTTCCTTCCAGTCTGAGACATCTCCGGTTAACCTTCCCGACTCCTCGAGAAAATCGTCTGGTTTAAAATAGCCCCAGCTGCAACAACCCTGCATTAACATCACCATCACCTCAAAACTTAAGGTCAATCACCCCGCCTTTCCTGTGCGGCTCTTGACTTTGGCTTTGGCAGGATTCAGGTATTCCCGAAGCCCCCTATTTCAAATAGCCAGAGCCCGCACCCCGCTAAAGTCCTCTATCCAGGCCCAGCTCCCTGGCCAGCTCGACCGCCCGCCCGTACACCTTTTCGGTAATGCCTCTGTCGAGCTCCTCGCGCTCGGAAGCCCTCCAGCACGGTCGGTACTGCCCCATTACGTTTACGTAAGAGTCCGGGGAGATCTCCTGGGTGATAAACCGAAGCACCCCTTCGGTCCCGGATATATCCTCGGGCAGGACCAGGTGTCGGATCAACAACCCCCGTTGAGCAACACCGGAGGGGTCCACGACCAGATCTCCGACCTGACTGTGCATCTCTCTGACTGCTGTTTTGTTTACACTCCAGTAATCGTTAACCCGTGAGTATTCTAGCCCGGCCCGGTTGCTGGAATACTTCATATCCGGCATGTAAATATCCACGATTCCGTCCAGAAGACGGATAGTTTCGGGGCTATCGTAACCACCGGTATTGTAGACGATCGGCGCCTCCAGGCCGCCCCTCCTGGCCTTCAGCAAGGATTCGACCAGTTGGGGGACGAAATGGGTGGGAGAGACCCAATTTATATTATTGCACCCCCTTTCCTGCAGCTCCAGGGTTATTTCGGCAAGCTCTTTTGGGGTCACCTCTCGGCCCCTTCCCAGCTGAGAGAGCTGGTAATTCTGGCAGTAGAGGCAGGAGAGGTTACAATTGGAGAGAAAGATGGTTCCGGAACCGGTCCGCCCCACCAGCGGCGGCTCCTCTCCCAAAAGTGGGGCCGCCCCGCCCTAGAGGATCTTCTCCCCCCCACCACACATTCCCGTTTTTCCCCCCCCCCCTGCCCCCCCCCAG
>CAYZUF010000111.1:0-5256 GCA_964481645.1 uncultured Thermotogae bacterium | reverse complement strand
ACCAGATCTTACAGGCTCCAGTTGGAGGCGGTTTGATGGTGGTGAAAGAACTGAGATACCTTAAATGGGACCGAGCTAAGTCAGAACCGCCAGGGGTAACTGCAAAAACCATATCATCTTTATCCGGGTTTCGCTGAAATCCTTGATGGCTGTCTTCCTAACCTCGTATTATCCGAGTTACCACACCCCCAACTCCACATCTGTTATAGTCCCCGGCTGCGCGTTTCCCTGGACGCATCTTCGCCCCCGGACCTTTTGCATTTTACCGTCCCCCGATTGTCAACCGGACCCGGAACCCATATAACTAACCCGATAAAGCAAATTACCCAAGCGACATGAGTCGAAATCCACCATTGTTCTATTTCCTTATAGGTTGTACGATCAATCCGGAGACTCTACTCTATTGGGGAGGGGTGGCTGTCCTGAAGTTCTCCCCTGCCCGGATCAATAGATCCCGTCCGGGATTTTTCGGGGTCTCGTCAGCCCCCTGAGAGGAGGAGAAATTATGAATAGCGCAAATGAAAAAGGTGAGAAAAAGCTCAAAGCGTTGCTGAACCATGGAGTAGAACATAACCGGGATCATCAGGAAGAGGTCAGAGAGTGGGCAAAACGGGCCGGAGAATTGGACGAGGAAGAGGTCCAGCGGCTCTTGCTGGAAGCCGCTGAAACGTTGAACAAAGCCAATGCTCACCTGACTAAAGCCTTAAAGAAACTAGAAGACCGGGGGGATTAAAATGTGTCTGTCGAAAGCATACGTCGGGGAAGAAGAGGAGTCGGACGTTTTACTTGAGGACGTCGCTTCAGTGGAAAGAGAAGGCGATGAACTTGTCTTCTCCACTATTCTTGGGGAAGAGAAACGATTAAAGGCTACTATCAAGAGGGTTGACTTTTCAAATAACGAGATCTACGTAAAAGAAGGTGGTTGAGAAGACGGGCCTACAGCTCAGTTATACCCGCTTCAATCGATCTGGCCTACACAAAAGTTATGTATCGGCTTCCTTACCAGCCCAAGACCCAGCCCCGGCTTTAGGGAGCCACCCCTAATCGGTATTTTTCAGTCTCCACACCTCCCTGTTTTCGAAATCCTATTAATTATGATGCGAGCTCATCCCACCTTTTGCCCCCAAAGAAGCGGTTGGTTAGAAAAGCTCCCACTCGAGATGTGCTCCAGAGGACTTTCCACCAGGAGGATCGTGGATCTTTTGGAGGAGGTGTCCGGCACCCGTTACTTCCCTACAAGGTTATTATAGAGATCATCCAGCATTCCTCGACGCCCAATACGACCCTACAGACGGGAAGGACAAGGATCACGATTTCGGCTATATGGCCGGTTTTATTCCCCAGCACGAGAAGGACTGGCTGAAGGCGAATTTGACCTCGACGGAAAAGCCCACGCTTGTATTTATCCACCAGCGCTTGGACGTCCAAAACAACAAAAACGTAATAAATGCCCCCGAAGTCAGAAGAATCTTCGACCGTAGCGGAAAAGTGGTTGCAGTATTTCAGGGCCACGTCCACCAAAACATCCGGAAAAAGATAAATGGCACCTATTACTTAACACTGGAGGCGCTAGCCGGCGCCAGCCGCGAATCGGCCTGGGCAAAAGTTAAGCTGGACCAAAAAGGAAGCCGAATTACCGTAGATGGATTCTATGGTCAGGCAAGTTACGAGCTAAAATACTAGATCGCCGTAAGGCCAAGGCCCTTGCCTAAAAAGTTTGTCCCACTTCGCCCGCCAATCTCCACTCAGGACCTTGCCCTTTCCGGAGAAAATAGGTAAACCGGGTGAGGGCATAGGATTGAGAAACAGCCTATTCCCCATAGCTTTTTTGAATTTCACCCGCCAAATTCGGATGGATTCCAGTTTATCCCCCAACCCCGGCATTCAAGATTTGACGAAGGTTGTAAAGCTCAATATAATACCGGTGGTTCTCGTTCCAGATACCTCCGAGTCCTCCCAGTTATTGCCACCAAATACTCACGGAAAGGAGGTAAAAGAATGAGTTTTTCCCGCGGAGTTCTAAATGTTTTTACCCTTCTAATTTTGGCCTCTCTCTTGGTCGGTTGCTTCGGAATCCCCTCTTTTTCGAAGGACGAAGGCAGGTTACTGCCGAAAGACTATCCACTTAATTGTGAAGATCACGGCTATCTCTACAGATCTTCTGAAGATTACACTACTCCTCCCAATAAGACGTGCCGCAAACGTTACAAAGGCCATCTTTACTACGTTGCCGAAATAGCGGGGGAACCGGTTACGGTTGGGGAAATATCTGCTTTGGTAACCGGAGGACCCTCGAACTTGGGCAAGAAGGTTGAAGGATTTCGGCTAGAGGTCCTTACCCCTGTTGGCTTTAAGAAAGGCCGCGGTTCAGGGGGTTATGTTCCGACCAAAGAAAGCCTGCAAATAGTAGTTGCGCTGTTATCAGAACGGGACCCCTGGGAGACGCTGACCACCTTTGCGGCCCCCTGTAGCAGGGAGAAAAGCGTGGCAGTCTTCTGGCAGGGTGATCCTATGGAGATAATTGCGGTAAGGATAGTAGCTCCTGAAAAACATTTCGTCGACCGCACACAGCTGGGTCCGGTGCCGGGAGATGGGAATGAGCTTAAGGAATCCGGCGGCTGGATGAAGATAATGGATGCCCCGGGTCACGCCGATTACCTCAAAAATTGATTGAAGCGTATGCGCACCGTTTTGCGGGAGCCTGGTGGAGTGGGAGTTTTCACCAAGCGATGCGGCCTTTTTAGGGGTGCCCCCCAACTGAGTTTCCCATGCTCCACCAGGTCTCATTCTAACAAAACCTTCTATTCCTATCATAAACAACCGAGCTGCCTTACTTGAATTAGAATTCCGAAGCACCTTGCTTACAGAGACATTTCCCCTCAAAATAGCGGGTGAAATATGCAAAAAATACTGGTGATAGAGGACGAAGGGCGGATTGTTCGACTGATCCGGGACTACCTTGAAAAAGAAGGGTATAAAGTCGTTGACGCCCGGGATGGGGAAGAAGGGCTCGTAGCTTTCCAGCACCAGGAACCGGCTTTGATAGTCCTGGACCTGATGCTGCCGGAGAAGGACGGACTGGAAGTCGCAAAGGAGATCAGGCGGGAATCGGGTGTTCCGATAATCATGCTTACTGCAAAGACGGAAGAGGCGGACCGGGTAACTGGACTCGAAATTGGTGCCGACGATTACGTGACGAAGCCTTTTAGCCTGCGAGAACTGGCAGCCCGGATTAAGGCCGTCCTGCGGCGCTCCAAGGGAGATCTGGGACGTCAGGACCTGATACAGCGCGGTGAACTGACGATCTACCCGGAGTCCCACCAGGTAAAGCTAGATGGGCGCGAGTTGGATCTGACGCCAACGGAGTTCGACCTACTTGTCGCTCTGGCCCGGAGGCCCGGCCGGGCTTTTACCCGGAAGAATTTGCTGGAGGAAATCGGCCACTTCCCCGGGGAGGGGGTCAAGCGAAAGATCGATACTCACGTCAAGAATTTAAGAAAAAAACTCTCTGGCTCGAGCGACCAACCCCGTTTTATCGAAACCGTTCACGGAGTAGGATATCGGTTCCGAAAAGACGATAACCGATAGATTATGAAAAAGTTCTTCAGCTCGTTTCGGCTAAAGCTTGTGCTTTCCTTATTCTTAATAGTAATTGTCGTACTCGGTTCGCTCTACTTTGTAGTCAATCGTACCACCCGGAGCGAATTTCGGAACTACGTCGTCCGGGGGCAGAGCAACCGGCTGAGGGGAATCAAAGAAACCCTTATAAGTTACTACCGAAAAAACAGGTCTTGGAAGGGGGTCGACTCCGTATTAAAAGAAAAGGTGAGCTCTCAGACCAGGGGAAACGGGCGCGGACCCGGAAACCCGGGCAACACCACTTCCGGTGGCCCTCGGAACGCAGTCCTGGTCGGACCGGATCGTCGAGTAATTTCGTCTTACGACGAAGAAATGGTGGGGAAAGAGCTTCCAGAGGACATCATCTCTCAGGGTGTAAGCCTCGAGAGCGAGGGACGGAGGATAGGCACTCTTCTTGCCGGGCCATTCTTGTCTACCGAACTCGCCCCCGCGGATCGGCAGTTCCTAGAGTCGGTCAACCGAAGGATGATTTATGCCGGAGCAATCGGACTTGCCGTGGCACTGCTACTTGGTTGGCTGCTTATCAGACAGCTTACCCGGCCTTTGAACAAACTAAATAGAGCTACCAGGAAGATATCCGAAGGGGAACTTGAACACCGAGTCTCCATTGGGGCGGACGACGAGCTGGGTGAGCTGGCCGAATCGTTCAACCAAATGGCCAGCAATCTTCAAGAATCCGAGGAAATCCGGCGCCGCATGATCGGTGATATTGCCCACGAACTGAGGACGCCACTGACGGTCCTGAGCGGAGAAGTGGAGGCAATTCGGGAGGGACTCTACGAACCCACGGACGAGAAGTTGAAGGAAATTCAGGAGGATATCAACTTGCTTAACAGGCTGGTGGAGGATCTGCGCGAACTAACACTGGCCGAAGCCGGCGAACTAAAGCTCAACAAAGGGCCGGTGGACCTGACCGAGCTCGTCGAGCGAGTCTCTCGCAAGTTAAGTGACGCAGGCAAAGAATCGGGGGTAAAACTAGAAACGGACCTGCCCGAATCGTTGCCGGAGATCGATCTGGACGCGGACAGAATTTCCCAGGTAATAAATAACCTCGTCAAGAACGCCTTCCGCCACACCGAAAACGGCGAGGTTCGGATAAGTCTCGAGGACCGTCCGGAGGAAATCGGAGTAGAAGTTTCCGATACAGGCGAGGGCATCCCGGCCGAAAAGCTCGACCTTGTTTTTGACCGGTTTTACCGGGCGGACAGCTCTCGTTCCGCGGGCGACAGTACCGGCTTAGGGCTATCGATAGCCAAGGAGCTGGTGGAAGCACACGGGGGGGAACTCTGGATCGATTCCGAGTTCGGTGAAGGAACCACAGTCGGTTTCTCCCTGCCCAAATAGGCGCAAATCCCATTTTTTCACAACTTTTTGTGGTATTTAAAATCGAAAAAACCACACAAAATCTTCACAGGGATCACACTGGGCCGACACATCCTCGGGCTATACTATTGTCGAATCAACATAAGAGGTGAAACAAAATGTTCTCAAAAACAGTAAAAACCACAAGTCTTATCACGCTCACTTTAATTGTCGGTCTATTGGTCACTAGTTTCGTCGGATTGGCCGGAAACGGTAAAGGAATTGGTTCGGAAGAGACGGGAATTATGGAAGAGA
>CAYZUF010000110.1:0-5289 GCA_964481645.1 uncultured Thermotogae bacterium | reverse complement strand
ATAAATGGGACCGCTTGACGATTTTTCTCCAATGTGGTATAGTCAAATTGGTGACCCGCTTGCGCAAGCGGTAAAACCCGGTTTAACAAAAGGCAAGGGAATTTTGGCACTTTTCGGACCGTTGTTTGCGCTACCAGGTGTCTATCCCAGATTCGGAGGAAGAAGTAGCTCCGAAACTTGAGGCTCAATGTCAAGTCACTAGCGGGACAAGATCGTTTTTTATCGCTTCTATGTAATACGTAACAGACAACATAGGCTTGAGGTACTTCTCGAGCTTGTAGTCAGGAGCAGCCGAGCTATGGGTTGCGACTATAACCTTGTTTTTCAGCAGAAAGGGGGTGAGCTCCTTATAGTAGAGTAGAATCTCCAGTTCTAATAAGAAGGTTGGATTGGCTCTGCCCGAAAGTTCAACCTTTTCGGGTAAAGTTACTACGTCTGTTTTAACTGAATTTCATTAAACTACTTTCATTAAACTACTAAGGAGGAATATCTTATGAAAAGTTTGGGTGCTGAAAAAATCACGATAATGGGCTTACTGTTAGTATTTTTGGTAAGCCTTCTCTCTATTGGACCTGCGCTGGCCCAGAAGAAAATAGAGCTTACTTTCTGGAACATTGCCGTGGAAAACGAACGGGCAGTTTACGAGCAGGCAATTGAGCGCTTCGAGGAAGATAACCCTAACGTCAACGTGAAGATGACTTCTCTGCAGAATGACCCATACAAGGACAAGCTTAAAGTAGCAGCGGGCGCGGGAAATCTTCCGGATATCTGGAAAAGTTGGGGTGGCGGTATTCTCCAACAGTACGTAGACGCCAACAAGGTTGCCGACATCACCGGGCTCTTGAATGAAACGGGCTTCATCGAAACATTCCCTTCCTCCACTTTCGATCTAGTTACCTACGACGATAACATCTACGGTATTCCCTACGGGGGATTGGCCGGCGTCGTAGTATGGTATAACGAGGCTATCTTCGAAGAATACGACATAGAGGTTCCCGAGACATGGGCCGAGCTGGAATCAGTGGCCAAGAAGCTCAGCTCCAGGGGGGTAATCCCATTCGTCCTGGCTAATAAGAGCTCCTGGCCGGGAACGGAATGGTACGAGTACCTGGTGCTGCGTTTGGCCGGCAAGGATAAGATAGTCAAAACCCTCGAAAACCAAGAAGGTCACTCCATGACCGACGAGCCTTTTGTAAAGGCCGGTCGGATGATTCAGGACTTCATCAAGAAGGGTTACTTCAACAAAGGTTATAGCAGCCTTTCCTACGACCTCGGTGGCTCTCGGCGCCTGTTATACTCCGGACTGGCCGCTATGGAAGTAATGGGAAGCTGGGAGTACAGCGTGGCCTTGGGGGAGAACGAAGATTGGGCCAAGGAAAAGATGGGTTTCTTCAACTTTCCCATGGTCGAAGGTGGAGAAGGCGACCCCAGCAGCCTGGTGGGATCGGCGGGACAGGACTACCTGCACATCACCCAAGGGCTCAGTCAGGAGAAAAAAGAGGCCGCATTCGAGTTGCTTCAATACATCATGGACGAGGAGTCTCTCCAGGAATGGGTCGACATAGGGACCGTCGTTCCGGTCAAAGGCGCAAAAGACATGTTCGATGACCCGATGTTAGCTGACCTGTACAGCCTCTTTTCCAGTGCCAAAAACGTCCAACAGTACTGGGACCAGGCCTTACCTCCTGCACTCGCCGAAGAACACAAGACTCAGTGCACTTTGCTTCTGAATCTTGATATTACACCGGAACAATACGGCAAGCGCATGGAGAAAGCCATCGAAAAATACTACGAGGACTAAACTAGTTCGATAACGTTATCCAGAGGGGACGGGATCCATCCCGTGCCCTCTGTTTCAACAATACACTTTAAGAGGGGAGTTGCTGCTATGAACGGACTTTCCAAGTTGAATCCCTTTCGGCGGTACGACTCCATCGGGGATTTTTTCGCCAACAGCCTCCTGTTATTTTTCCTGCCCGCCGGGATCTTTTACGGAGTTTACTTCGTACTACCTATCCCGATTTCCACTTACTATAGCTTTTTTGAGTGGAGCGGGGTGGGCGCGATGGACTTTATCGGACTTGAAAACTGGCTCACCCTGGCACAAGATGGAACTTTTTGGATCTCCTTCTGGCACAACATCATCCTGGTGTTTAGCTCCCTGGGCATTCAGATACCTTTCGCCATCGGGCTTGCTCTGCTGCTGGGAACTGATCTGAGGGGGACCAGAGTGTTCAAGGCGCTTTACTTTATTCCCATGCTCTTTTCCGCGGTCGCGATTGGTATAATATGGGTCAGTATTTACGATACCAATTTCGGTTTGCTGAATAGCCTTCTTAGTTCCGTCGGTATGGGGCAGTTTACTTACTCCTGGTTGGGTAACTCCTCTTTTGCTCTCGGTGCTGTCATAGCAGTAATTTGCTGGCGGTTTATTCCTTTCTACATGGTTATTTTCCTGGCCGCCCTCAGTGGCATCCCCGAGAAGCTGTACGAGGCCGCGGAGATAGACGGCGCGAATACCTGGGAGACCTTCCGTTACATCACCCTCCCCTCTTTGAAACCAACGGTGAAGATGGCTGCGTTATTGATCATAGTGGGATCACTGAAGTACTTCCCCCTGATCTGGACCATGACTGGAGGGGGGCCGGGCCACGCTACCGAATTGATGGCCACTTATATGTACCGACAGGCTTTCAGTAGCTATAAAATGGGGTACGGGAGCACTGTAGCGGTTGCCATGTTCCTGCTTGCCGCTATTATCGTGGGTGGTCTGCTCTACTTCACCGGTGGTAGGAAGAGGGGGACAATATAATGAAAAGCAAGACTCTCAAATTCGCGGTCTATCTGGTGGGCCTGATCTGGTTGGTGTTAATGGTTTATCCTCTCTTTTACGGGATACAGACCAGTTTAAAGAGCCAACAAGAATTCCTAATGACTTCCCCGCTCTCCATGCCCACACAGGCCCGGTTCGGCAATTACATTACCGTACTTAAAGAAGGCTTTTACCGCTATTTCTTCAATAGTGTCATCGTGGCGTTTTGTTCAGTGATTTTCATCCTCCTCTCCTCTTCGCTGGCCGGGTTTGGTTTCGCCAAAAGGGAGTTTCGCTTTCGCGGGCTACTCTTTTTTCTGTTCATGGCCGGTCTTTACGTGCCAATTCACGTGACCTTGATTCCCACCTACGTAATCACCAAGGGAATCGGACTCTACGATACGATCTGGGGGCTGATAGGACCTTACGTAGCCGTAAATCTTCCCCTGGGCATTATCATCATGACCCGGTTCATGAACGAAATCCCGGATGATCTCATAGATGCCGCGAAGATAGATGGTAGTTCCTGGTTGCAAACCTACTGGAGAGTAGCTCTCCCCTTAACCAGCCCGGCCCTGGCGACCGTGGGTATCTACACCTCGGTATGGATCTGGAACGAGTTTGTTTACGCTTTAGTGCTCCTCTCCAGCGAATCCAACCGAACGTTGCCCCTGGGGTTGTGGCGCTTTCAGGGCAAGTGGACGATCAACGTACCCTTGATCATGACCGCGGTCGTCTTAACGGTATTGCCGCTGCTGGTGATTTATATATTCTTCTCGGAACGGATTATCAAGGGTCTGGTGGCGGGAGCCGTGGATTAAGGGTAGCAAGTCAGTCACTCCGCCTAAAGAAAGGGCTGGGCTTGCAACGACAACTCCGTTAAGCTACGAATTATGTTCTTTAGCGACCAAGGCGCCTGTCGACTCACCGCTAGCGGGTCCCGAGTTCCTCGGCTGGTTTCGGTAGAAACAGAATAGTACCTTAACTATTTGCGAGTTTTTTCATCAGATTATTCACCTGGAGGTTCATATGCAGTCCACGTTTTCATCTGGAGAAGAAAAAATTGAAGAACTCGTCTCGGAGATGACGGTTGAGGAAAAAGTGGCCCAGCTGGGCTCGGTCATGCCAGAAGACCTCCTCGAAGACGGCGAATTCTCGGAAAGGAAAGCCCGCCAGGTACTTTCTCAAGGTATGGGCCAAATTACGAGAGCCGGGGGGGGCAGCGACCTCCGTCCCCGGGAGGCAGCAGAACTGGCAAACAAGATCCAAGAATTTCTGAAAGAAGAAACCAGGCTAGGTATCCCCGCCATGTTTCACGAAGAATGTCTGAGCGGGTACATGGGAGCCGGGGGTACTACTTACCCACAAGCGATTGGACTGGCAAGCAGCTGGCAACCGGGGCTGGTGAAAGAGATAACGACTGAAATCAGGAAACAATTGACCGCTATCGGAACTCACCATGCTCTATCCCCTGTACTGGATGTCGCCAGAGACCTCCGTTGGGGAAGACTGGAGGAAACCTTCGGGGAGGATTCCTATCTGGTGGCCGCCATGGGAAAGAGCTACGTCGAGGGCCTGCAGGGCCCCGATCCGACGGAAGGTATCTACGCAACCGTCAAGCACTTCGGGGGCCATAGCGCCCCGGAAGGGGGAAGGAATCACTGCCCTGTCAACCTGTCCGAGAGAGAACTGAGAGAAAACTTCCTATTCCCGTTTGAAGTAGCAGTTAGAGAAGCTGACGTAGAGGCGGTAATGAACGCCTACCACGACATAGACGGAATCCCCTGCGCCTGCTCCAAAGAACTGCTCACGAACGTCCTCCGGGGAGAATGGGGGTTCGAGGGAATAGTGGTTTCCGATTATGGAAGTATAAGAATGCTCCAGACAAACCATTTCGTCGCGGAGGACAAGCAAGAGGCCGGAATAATGGCTCTGGAAGCGGGCCTGGACGTTGAGCTCCCCCGTACCGAGTGTTATGGAGAACAGCTGGTAGAAGCAGTCGAAGAAGATCTGGTCTCGGAAGCGGCTCTGGATAAAGCCGTGGAACGCCACCTGAAGTCCAAATACAGAAAGGGTCTGTTTGAGGGCGAGGTTACCGTGAACCCGGAAGAGGTGGAAAGATACTTTGAAACACCGGAACAGCGGAAATTGGCGCGAAGAGCCGCCCGTGAATCGATGGTTCTGTTAAAAAACGAGGACCAGGTTTTGCCTTTGAATAAGGATCCCGATTCGATCGCGGTCATCGGACCCAGCGCGGACAATACCCGAAATCTGCTCGGCGACTACGCCTATAGCGTCCACGTGGAGAGCGAAGAAGATACAATCCCGGTTACTACGGTACTTGACGGGGTAAAAAACAAGGTGTCCGAAGATACCGAGGTCCGCTTTGCGGAGGGGTGTAAAGTCAAAGGGGAATCAAAAGAAGGGTTTAGTTCCGCCGTAGAGGCTGCCGAGAAATCCGACTTCGCGATAGTAGC
>CAYZUF010000109.1:0-5332 GCA_964481645.1 uncultured Thermotogae bacterium | reverse complement strand
ACCAGTTCTTTCCAAACTGCCTCGATGGGGGCCAGCTGGAAAGATCGGAGCCGGAGGGCAAGGGTCATGAAAGAAGCCAACTTCTACGAGAAATCAGGAGAGGATAAAGTTCAGTGCCGGTTGTGTCGCTTCAACTGCAAGATCTCCGAAGGAGGAACCGGAAAGTGCAGGGTGCGAAAGAACGTAGAGGGAAAGCTTTATTCCCTTGTCTACGATAAGGTCAGCGCGGCAAACCCCGATCCTATCGAGAAGAAACCGGCCTACCAGTTTGCTCCCGGAACGCGAACCTTTTCGATTGCCACCCCGGGATGTAACTGGGAGTGCAAATACTGTCAAAACTGGAACCTCAGCCAGGGAGAAATTAAAGGACGGGAGTTGACGCCGGAGGAAATAGTGAGTAATGCCAGGGCCAGTGGCTGTCAGGGGATTAGTTATACCTACAGCGAACCGACGATATTCTACGAACTGGCTTACGATACCGCCAAACTGGCCCACCAGGAAGGACTCTATAATACCTTTGTCACCAATGGCTACATAAATCCGAAACCGATAGAAAAACTGGCTCCTTACCTGGATCAGGCCACGGTAGATTTTAAGGGTTCCGGCGAGGAGGGATTCCTGCGGGAATTCTCCTCGGTCCCGGGCCCCGACCCGATTTTCCGGGCACTAAAGGTATACCAGGAGAAGGGAGTCTTCCTGGAAATCACCGATCTGCTCGTGCCCGAGATTGGGGACTCGATGGAAAGAGTGGGGCAACTGGTAGATTGGATAATCGACAATCTGGGCCGGGAGATCCCCATGCATTTCCTCCGGTTCACTCCCAGATATCAGGTGAGGGATCTTCAACCCACCCCCAGGGATACTCTCCGGAGGGCATACGAGATAGCTAGCGACAGAGGGATGGAGTACGTCTACCTGGGTAACGTGGCCGAGAAGAACGATACTCACTGTCCAAATTGCGGGGAGTTGTTGATAAAGAGGAGAGGCATGAGGACGGTCGAAGTCAACGTAGAGGAGGGAACATGTCCCTCCTGCGGGGAGGAGATCAATCTGGGGGGAAAGGAATGGATGGAGGGAGGATAACTCTTCCCAGCCCCAGCTCTCGGACCCCCGGGTCGACCGCCCTCTTCTAACGGACCTGACGGCAGTGACTTTGAAGGAGGTGTCAATTTCCCTTCCTCCTTCCCCTGGACCCGGCGCCACCCACCTTGGCGTAAGGTTATTGACTCTCTTTTTTCTTTATGGCCGAGTCCCTCGCACGGACCTTCCGGTGAAGTTGTATAATCGTTTTGTCTTAATTAGTCTTGATAGCAGTCTTTAGTTTGAGGTGATTCAGTTGAGCGAAATCGATCTACGGAGTGATACGGTTACTCGTCCGTCGACCGAGATGAGGAAAAAGATGGCTCACGCAGAAGTCGGGGACGACGTTTACGCCGAAGACCCTACCGTAAACAGGTTACAGGACCTTGCTGCCGACCTGCTGGGATTCGAGGCCGGTTTATTCGTTCCCTCCGGTAGCATGGGGAACCAGGTGGCAATATGGAGCCATACGGACCCGGGAGAGGAAGTTATCCTCGAGAAAGAAAGTCACGTCTATAACTACGAGCTGGGGACCATGGCCGCATTCTCCGGAGTGACGCCCCGGCCGCTTCCGTCTGAGAGGGGAGCGCTGGAAGTTGATAGGATCGAAGGAGAGATAAAACCGGACAAGTACTACCTCCCGGAAACGGGTTTGATCGCTCTGGAAAACACCCACAACAACAAAGGCGGTAGGGTATATCCTTACCACGACCTCCAGGAAGCGGTAGATTTCGCCCATGAAAAAGGGATTCCCGTCCACCTGGACGGAGCCAGGGTCTTCAATGCTGCAGTGGCCTCCGATATGAACCCCGCAGAGATCACGGAGGGATTTGATTCCGTGATGTTCTGTCTTTCCAAGGGTCTGGGGGCACCCGTTGGTTCCCTGTTGGTGGGGAGCCAGGAATTCATCGACCGAGCGCTGGTGGGCAGAAAGAGATTCGGCGGTGGGATGAGACAGGTAGGGATACTGGCCGCGGCCGGAATCTACGCCCTCCAAAACAACGTGGAAAGGCTCCGCCGGGATCACGAAAACGCCCGGAAACTGGGAACCGAGTTGAGAGAACTGGGCTTCGACCTGACGCCCGATCCGGTAGAGACCAACATCTTCTTTGTGGATACCACGGAGATCGATGTCGACGCCAGAGAACTCGCCCGGGCTTTGCGGGAAAAGGGAATCGTAATCGGTCCCCGGGACCAACGAGTTATTCGGTTCGTTACCCACCTGGACGTCGACGGGCCGGACATCGATAGGACGGTAAGCGAGATCAAGGAGTTTTTGGCCAAAAAATAATTTCTGGTTTTAGGGTCACTTGATCCACAGATTTTCAGGCCGGCGCCTTAATCCCCTTGGGGCCGGATAACCGGAGGTTTAATCCATGGTTGGGACTGGAACACTGATAAACATTGCCACAGTGCTGGTCGGAGGGTCCATCGGTCTCCTGCTCGGGGAACGGCTATCGGAGAACCTCCAGGAGATCGTGATGAAGGGTCTGGGGCTGGTTACCCTGGTGCTCGGCTTCCGCATGGCTCTGGATACCCAGAATATCTTTATTCCCATGACCAGCGTGGCCTTCGGCGGGCTGCTCGGGGAATGGGGAAGGATAAAATACAGCTTGGACAACCTGGGAGACCGCTTAGAGCGGGGGTTCACCCGGTTAAATTCGGGCTCGGCAAGGGATAGCTTCACTAAGGGGTTCGTGACGGCCAGTCTGGTCTTCGCCGTGGGCCCGATGACCATGTTGGGAGCGATTAACGACGGTTTAACGGGTAATTTCAAGCTCCTGGCCATCAAATCCGGCCTGGACGGCTTTGCGGCGATGATCTTCGCCTCGACCCTGGGTATAGGGGTGCTCTTTTCGGTCTTTACCCTTATTTTCTACCAGGGCGGGCTGACCTTAGTGGCCTTTCTGGCCCGCGGTAGCCTGGGGGCGGAGGAAGTCGCGCAATCAGCGGCGGTGGGAGAGCTATCCGCCACCGGGGGAATCTTGATTATCGGGATAGGCCTGGCTCTTGTGGAGATAAAAGACGTAAGGGTAAGCAACTTTCTCCCGGCGATATTCCTGGCCCCAGCTATCGTCTACCTGCTCTCGCTGTTCGGAATCTCTCTGTGAGCCTCCCCAACCAGTTCGGGGACCGTGGTTCCGTTTGCGGAGAGGTACTCGGACAGGGCAAAAGGAAGTTCTCGAAAAATCCCCAGACCTCTATCCGCTACAGCAGTACCCACCTGAACCGCGGTTGCTCCGGCCAGGATCAGTTCAACCAGATCCTCCAGCGATCTTACCCCTCCCACCCCGATAATCGGAACAGAGAGGTTCTCGTAGAGATCGTAGACCGACTTGACCGCCACGGGATGGATAGCAGGACCGGAGAGACCTCCGGACCCGTTTCCCAGAATCGGCCGTTTGATCTTGACGTCGATGGCCATTGCCTTCAAGGTATTGATGGCCACCACTCCGTCGGCTCCGCCTTCCTGTGCTGCCTCCCCGATCCTCACTATTTCTGCCACGTTGGGAGTGAGCTTGGCGAAGACGGGAACGTCGACCGTCCGAGTGACCTCGGAAACTATCTCTCGGACCAGTTTCGGGTCCGAGCCGGTAGCCGCCCCCAGTCTTTCCGCGTGAGGACAGGAAAGGTTCAGCTCAAGCCCATCTACCTCCGGAGCCAGTATCTCCGCCGCTCGGCTAAATTTCCCGGGGTTAGCTCCGTAGATGCTGCCAAATACGGGAACAGCAAGTGCCTCCCCGTCGAGCTCAGCCGCAAATTCCTCCACCCCGGGATTGGGCAGCCCCATCGCGTTCAGATAACCGCCGGAGACCTCGACCACGTTCGGAGACCGGTGCCCGCTCCTGGCTTCCAGCCCCAGACTCTTGGTGGTAACTCCACCTGCGCCGGCTCGAGCTACCCTCCGGAGCCCACCGGGCGTAGTCCCCATCACCCCGCTGGCCAGGAGGACGGGATTGGATAGTTCTATTCCACAAAGGTCGGTCGTTAAGGGGGGCTCATTGTTCATGGGAGAGAAATCGCCCCCTCTGTTCCAGCAAAACCCGGCCGTCTCGATAGGCGGGTACGCCGTTCACCACCGTCAGAACCGGCCAATAGGAGACCTTTCGCCCCTCAAAAGGGGTTACTTTGGCTTTCGAGTGAAAATTCTCGCCGTTGATTGCCCGCTCCGTATCCGGATCCACCGCGACCAGATCGGCCCAGTAACCCTCTCTGATCTCTCCCCGGTTCTCGAATCCGAAGAGTCGAGAGGGAGCTTTGGTAAGTTTGTCTACCGGGACGTTTAGAGGCAGCCCCCTTTGGTCAGCAAAAGTCAAAAGGAGGGGAAGGGTTGTCTCCACACCGGGGATCCCGGGACTCCCTCGTCGAGGATGGGAAGTGGTTTTGGCCTCTTCCTCGTGCGGGGCGTGGTCGCTGGCAACAATCGTAATCCCATCGCCGCGAAGCAATTCCTGTAGCTCAGCTACTGATTCGCGGCTCCTGATCGGCGGGTGGGTGACCGCGGTAAAGTCCTCCAGCTGGATATCCTCCCGAGACAGGAGCAGATGGTGGGGAGTTACCTCCACCGTGGCTTTCCCCTGGAGCCGACAGACCGACTCGGGCAGGGTGGCGTGGGCCAGGTGTAATCTCTCGGGAGCTCCATTCAGCAGGAGTTTTACTCCCTCTATCTCGGCTTCTGGGGGTCTTGTATCCAGATAGGCACGAGGGTCTTGCGGATTTTCCCCCCTGGCCAGTTTTTCAGGTAATTCGGCGTGAACGGTGAGCAGGGCGTTAAACTTCTTGATTTCTCGATATAGTTCGGGGATGTCCACTTCCTCGGTGGCCATGTAGTGTTTAAAACCGACCGCCCCCGCCCTCCATAATTCCCCTATTTTGGAGAGGTCCTCGGGAATACCGGAGTAGAGGGCGAAGTTGACTAGGCTCTTCCGCCGACAGACCTCCTTCTTCTCTTCAAACAATCGCCTGGACTTTATCGGAGGGTTGTTGTTCGGCATGTCGACGACGGTGGTCACTCCCCCGGCCAGGGCCGCCTTCGAACCCGATTCAAAATTCTCTTTCTCCGGGTTCCCCGGGTCCCGAAAATGGACGTGCCCATCTATGACCCCGGGGAGGAGCAGGTTGCCCCCCAGCTCGATCACTTCCCGGGCGGGACCGATGTTATTACCAACTTCCCCGATCCTTCCCTCTTTGATACCTTCCTCCAGCTCCCGGAACTCTCCTTTGAAGTAGACTTTCTCGCTGGTTAGCTTCA
>CAYZUF010000108.1:0-5344 GCA_964481645.1 uncultured Thermotogae bacterium | reverse complement strand
GTCAAATCGGCCTTTAGTGCTTCTCCGGAGGGATTTCCCGTATCCACAGGCAGACCGGAGGGAAGATCGATAGAAACTTTTTTCGCCCGGGAGCGATTAACGGCAGCTATCAAGTCCGGGTAGCTTCCCCTCAATTCTCCCTCTATCCCTATTCCGAAGATGGAATCTATTATTACCGGAGGGTCGGCTTCAATTTCGGCCAGTAATTCTTCGTCGGTCGGCTCACAATAACGAAGGTCGGCCGTCATTCTCTCCAGAATCTCCGCGTTCCGCAGCGTTCCTTCGCTCAGTCGCTCCTTGTCTCCTAAAACGAAGATCTTTACGGAGACCCCTTCGTCGAGTAGCCTCCTTGCCACCACCAGGCCGTCCCCACCGTTGTTGCCCTTACCGGAGATTACCAGGGCTCTATCCGGTAGAGGAGAGAATTCCTCTTTGAGAATTTCGGCCGCACTCCTTCCCGCATTTTCCATAAGGACAGGGGAAGGAATATCCCAGTCCTTCACAGCCTTCCCGTCCAGCTCCTTCACGTTTTCTGCAGCAGTAACGTAGTTCATATGACCATTTTAGGACAACGAACGGAGGGAGGCAACAAAATCCGGGAGAGGGTTGGCTCCTCTCCGGTTCCCACCCTCCCGGCTGACCAAAACCGACCGGGAAGGAGAGCAAACTCCTTTCTCTCAGTGAGGTTCAAGGGTTCGGATTGACCGAAGAAATCCCGAGTCCTTGATCGAAAACCCCCTCCGTTTTATAATTGGTTCGATTGTTAGGTTTGCCTAAGTCTATTATGGAAACACGAAGTTTAGAAGATTACCTGGAATCTATTTACAATTCCTTAAAACGGAGGGGGCTCGCGAGAACTAAGGAGATAGCCACCACCTGGAAGTCAAAGCACCCTCAGTAACGGAAATGTTTTGCAAGTTAAGGTCGAGGGGCTTTATCAACTATAGAAAATACGAGGACGTAGCCCTGACCCAAAAGGGCGAGGAGCTGGCAAAAAACGTTTCGGAAGTTCACGAAAATGTCAAGAAGTTCCTCGAGTTCCTGCAGGTAACCCCGGACCAAGCGGGCGAAGACGCCTGCAAGGCAGAGCACAGCCTGAGCCAAGAATCGATCACCCGGCTGAACAAGTTCATAGATTTCGTCGAGGCCGTTCCGGAGGGTCAAGTTCAATGGTGGCAGAGCTTCATTTACTTCGCCAGCCATAACGAACTGCAACCAGAAGACGGTCCCGCCGAAGAAGAGGACAAGGGATAGGTAAAGATGACCTTAAGCCAGTTAAGTGGAAATCAGCGAGCGAGGATAGTCTCCATCACCGGCGGCTCGAATCTGCGCCAGAAGCTAGCTCTAAGAGGCATATCGGAGGGAGTAAGCCTGAAAGTAATTTCTTCCCGGGGTCCCATTACAGTGAAACTGGACGGAAATACCGTTACCATCGGGCGGGGAATGGCGAGACAGATAAGGGTACGGAAGATTTGAGCGCCAAAAGAACCAAGAAGCTTTCAGAAATGGACTACGGGGAGAGGGGACTGATCAAGAAGATAGACGGAGACCTCAAGTCCCAGATACTGGGGCGGGGCATCCGAGAAGGCAAGAAAGTTAAAATGGACACCAAACAGCCGATAAACGGCCCGGTGGTAATAACAATAGGAAGGTCAACGACCTCGCTGGGGCTTAATCTGGCGAAAAAGATTACTGTCGAGATAGAAAAAGATGATATTCTCGGCAGGGATTCGTAGTCCCCGGGAAATCTCACGTCCGGGCGGATTCCTCCTCTCCAATTAACCCAGCCAAACGAGAGGGCCGGCGGCCCGCGGAAAAAGCCGGGTCTTTATTTTTTCCATCACTTCGATATACTTCTTAAGTACTTCTGGATATAGAGAGGCGGTGAGCTGGAAATATGAGCAAAGACAGACCGTGGGAGCGATCGATCGAAGAAACCTACGAGGACTTGTCCGCCTCTCCAGAAGGCATTTCCGAGGAAGAAGCTGAAAAGAGACTGGAAGAATACGGAAGCAACGAGCTGGAAGAAGAGGAAGGGGTCTCCCCATTTAAGCTCTTCCTGGAACAGTTCGCCGACTTCCTGATCTTAATATTGCTCGTAGCCGCAGTCCTCTCCTTGATACTTGGTCACCAGATAGATTTCTATTTGATCGTCGCAATCGTTGTTGGAAACGGGATATTCGGTTTCATCCAGGACTGGAAGGCCGAACAATCGATCCGAGCCCTCAAAGAGATGGCCTCACCCGAGGCAATCGTTTATCGAAACGGAAAAAAGAAGGAAATTTCCCGCGAAGAAGTAGTCCCGGGAGACCTAATTGCACTGGAACAGGGATCCGCTGTTCCCGCCGACGGGAGGCTTGTTGAAGCACAAAGTCTCCAGGTGGACGAGTCCGCCCTGACCGGGGAAAGCGAACCCGTTAAAAAGCAGCTCGATCCTCTGGACCCCGAAGCCGACCTGGCGGAGCGGGATAACATGGTCTTCAAAAATACACACGTGGTCCGGGGGCGAGGGGAGGCCATAGTAACCTCCACGGGAATGGAGACAGAAATAGGAAAGGTGGCTCAGCAACTCCAGCAGGTGGAGAAAGAACAGACTCCCTTTCAGAGAGAGGTCAACCAACTGGGGAAACGACTGGGGACGGTCCTCTTGCTCATCTCGGCATTGATCATTCCGACTTCCATCCTCCTCCACGGCACCGGATGGCTGGAGGCGTTTCTCACGGCCGTGGCTCTTGCCGTGGCGGCAATACCGGAGGGTCTGCCCGCGGTGGTCACCCTGGCCCTGGCCATGGGAACCAAAAAGATGACCAAGCGGAATGCCCTCACCAGAAGGTTGTCCGCGGCGGAGTCTCTTGGTTCCGTGGACACCATCTGTACCGACAAGACGGGAACCCTGACTGAGAACGAAATGACCGTCCAGAAGATCTATACCCGGTCGGGGGAGTCCGACTTATCCTCGGTAAACCTTTCCTCCGGAGAGGGGAAACGAGGAAAATCGGGGTTAGAGACGGAGCTTTTGTTCAAAACCGGGGTTCTCTGCAACGACGCGGAAGTTCAGGAGGGTGAGGACGTACTCGGAGATCCCACGGAAGCCGCGCTGCTCAAATCAGCCCGGAAGGTCGGACTGGACCTTTCGGAGCTGACCTCTTCCCGGCAAAGGCTCCGCGAAGTCCCCTTCTCCTCGGAAAGGAAGATG
This sequence comes from uncultured Thermotogae bacterium, assembly GCA_964481645.1. Lineage (GTDB taxonomy): Bacteria > Bipolaricaulota > Bipolaricaulia > M55B111 > M55B111 > JAGXLP01. The sequence continues at coordinate 2,148 of CAYZUF010000108.1, read as the reverse complement.
ATGTCCACAGTTTATCAAACGAACGGGGAGCCGGTAGCTTACAGCAAAGGGGCTCCAGCGGTAATCCTGGAAAAGTGCGGGAGTTACTGGGAAGACGGAGAGGTAAAACCCCTGACTCCGGAAATACGCGAGGAGTTTCGGGATAAAGTGGAACAGTTTGCCGGTGAGGCATTAAGGGTCCTCGGTTTTGCGACCAAGGATCTCTCGAATGGAGACCTTAACCGGTTTTCCGACGACCAGCTGGAAACCGATCTGACCTTCGTCGGACTGCAGGGCATGCTGGATCCACCCCGGGAAGAAGTAAGCGAGGCAATAGATGCATGCCGGAAGGCGGGGATTCGAACCGTTATGGTAACTGGAGACAACGCCTTAACCGCCGGGGCAATAGGAAGAGAACTGGGCTTTTCGGGGGAGGCCTTGACCGGAAAGGAAATCGATCAACTGTCCGACTCCGAGCTCAGAGAGAAGATATCGGAGGTGGATATCTACGCCCGAGTTTCCCCTTCCCACAAGCTTAAAATCCTTAATCTGATTAAGGAAGAGGAGGGCCACGTGGTGGCCATGACCGGGGACGGGGTGAATGACGCCCCCTCGTTGAAGCGCTCCGACGTTGGCATTTCGATGGGAATTCGGGGAACGGACGTGGCTAAAGGTGCTTCCGACATCGTCCTTCTCGACGACAACTTTGCCTCAATCCGGCACGCGGTCGCCGAAGGAAGGACCATCTTCGACAATATCAGGAAGTTCGTCGCGCTGCTTCTCTCGGGCAACCTGGCTGAAGTTCTGACTGTATTTCTGGCCTCCCTGGCCGGACTGGGTTTGCCACTCACCGCCCCCATGTTGCTCTGGGTGAATCTGGTAACCGACGGGCTCCCGGCAGTAGCCCTGGGAGCTGACGGCAGGTCTCGAGGGGTGATGGAGAGACCGCCCCGGGAGGAAGGAGAAGGGGTGATAAGCTCCTACATGGTTTACGTCATCCTGGGGATAGGCCTAAGCCTGACTACACTTATCATCTTCTCCTATAACCACTTTCTACCCGATTTGGCCACCGCTCGCACGGTCGCCTTTACCGAGCTGGTTCTGATCGAATTGCTGGAAATATGGCCGATAAGAAGGATCTTTGGCCAGCCCACAGTCAGGAACAACTGGCTATACCTGGCAATAGGATCGTCCATTTTACTCCAGTTTGCGGTCATCTATACCCCGCTGAATAGCTTCTTCGGTCTGGTCGCGCTGGGAATATATCCCTGGTTGGTAGTACTATCGGCCGTGGCCATATTCGGGATCTTTATCTGGATCTACGTCAAAGCTTTGGACTCATTGCTGGAGGGGAAGTGATTTTCGGTCCGGACCGGTGGGCCCAAATCAGAACCCGGGGAAGCTCCATCCGGCCGGGTAAATAATAGAACCTTGCCCCAGCCAAACGTAGTCCAGCTCGGGCCTGTGGCCATTGTCAGGCCAAGCGAGTCTTCCCGCAGCTTCCTTTAAAAAATCTTTACAATTTATTTACACCCTGACTTTACACTACAATTAAGCAAGCTAAAACTTTTTCATCTGGAGGAGATAAACCATGATCTGGAGACGTACATATTTGACGACTATAGTAGTAACCCTTGTGGGAATAGGGATACTCGCATCCGGAGCACTGGGGGTCAACGGTCAGGAAAGCGAACTGGTGGAATCTCAGGAAACCGCCATAACCCGAGCCGCTCAAAAAGTGGGTCCTGCCGTGGCCAGGGTGGAGGTAACCAAAAGTGTCTCCATGGGCGGCCCCTACAGCTTCTTAGAGGATCCGTTTTATCGGTACTTTTTCGGTGAACCGCCCGAAGGACGAGAAAGGCAGGTCGAATCGCTGGGTTCCGGATTCGTGATCAACTGGCAGGGGAAAAAGTACGTTCTGACCAACCAGCACGTGGTATCGGAGGCAAAGGAGATAAGACTGGTATTTAAGGACGGCAGTACCTATCAGGCAAAGGCAGTGGGATCGGACGAGATGATCGACGTCGCAGTTCTCGAGATTACCAAAGGAGAAGATATCGAAAACCTGCCTACCGTGGAGATGGGTGATCCCGGAAAAACGCCGGTCGGAAGCTGGGTGGTGGCTATAGGAAATCCTGAAGGATTCGAAAACTCGGTGACGGCGGGGGT
>CAYZUF010000107.1:0-5358 GCA_964481645.1 uncultured Thermotogae bacterium | reverse complement strand
ACCACTCACGCCAAGATGGTGGTTGTGGACCGAAAAATAGTCTTTCTCGGTTCCAGTAACTGGAATTATCCTACCTATACGGAGACCTATCAGGCCAACCTCAAGCTGGTTAGCGGGAAGATCGGCCGCTTCTACCGGAGATTTTTCGACCGGGTCTGGAAAGGGAGGAGTATCGAGGGAGTGAGTTTACCGGGATATCCGGAAGAGTCGGCGATCCTGCCCCTGGTTAGTTCCGGCGAGGATCGAATTTACTACCAGGTGGCATCCAGATTGATCTCCAACGCGGAAAGGTCTATCCGGCTGATACTATTCAAGCTGTCTCGCTACCCGAGTTTTCCCGACAGTACCTCCAACTTGCTGACCGAAAAGCTGGTCGAGGCACACCAAAGGGGGGTCGAGGTTCGGATAATTCTGGACGTCAATTCCTGGTCGGAAGAGATCAACCAGGAGAATCGGAAGACCGCCCTCTGGCTGCTGGGCCGGGGGCTGAGAAAAGTCAAGTTCGATAGCCCCGAGACCACCACCCATACCAAGGCTCTGGTGGTGGACGGAAAGTCGGTGCTTACCGGGTCCACCAACTGGTCTTATTACTCCCTGGAGAGAAACGTGGAGACGGACGTATTGATAAAGGACCGCGAGTCCATAGCCGAGGCCTTCGAGATCTACTTTGAGGAGCTCTGGGAAAAATCGGAAATTCCTTCCAGAGAGGAGCTGAGTGGAGGAGTCTGAAAGATCAGGTAGGGTCACGATTCTTTTCCCCTCGGTCTTATCTCTCCCCTGGTAATAGGAAGTGTATATTTGTATAATTTTTCTATATTGATATACATAATGCACCTGGATAAGTATTTTTAGCCCTTCTTATGGAGGAATCAGAGAGGTGAAAATATGTATAGTAGAAAGGTTCAAATAACCGGTGGGTCTACTTTTATGGTTACCTTGCCCAAAGCCTGGGCGGAAGGAATCGGGCTTAAACCCGGGATGGAAGTCAACATGGTAAGCATCAAGCCCAATACTATGGTGATGCAGCCGCAGACTCAGCTGGAGGAGGAGGATAAGCTAGGGAAAATGGAGATCGGGAACAAGGAGGGGGCCGTTCTGACCCGCAGTATCATCTCTCTCTATATAGCGGGCTACGAAGTGATCAAGATAGAGGGGGAACAGATAACCTCCAGCCAACGAGGGACGATCCGGAAAACTACTCAATCGCTTATCGGGCCGGAGATAGTAGAGGAATCCTCCAACCAGATTATAATCAGCCACTTCTGCGACCTTTCCGAATTATCGATCAACGAGACCTTATCCAGGATATATCAGATTTCCAGAACCATGTTTGAGGACACCATTCAGGCCATGCTGGAGGGAAATCATGAACTTGCAAGGGACGTAGAGGACAGGGACGACGACGTAGATAGGCTCTTTCTTGCCCTTTCCCGCCGTTTTAGGGTTATGCTATATACCATCGTCGAGCAGAACGGGAAAGAAGTAAATAGGGCCCGTTACTTCGACTACCAGACGGCTGCCAAACAACTGGAAAGGATAGCTGATCACGCGAAAAAGATAGCAGGGATCTCCCCCGCGATCGAAGAGGAACTGCCGGAGAAGGTGGAGAAAGGTTTTAACAAGACCGCCGTCGAGGCTCTTTCCATCGTCGATAAATCCGTGGATTCGCTTACCCAGAGGGATATAGCGCTGGCCAACGAGGCGCTGGCCCAGGGGGAAGAGATAGAGGAAAACCTGTTGAGCCTGGATAAATCTCTCCGGAAGCTTGACCCCCAGACCGCCCAGCTTCTGGGTATCGTTTCGGATAGCATCGATAGGGTCAAAGAGTACGGGAATAACATAGCGGAGACCGCCCTGAATTCTTCCTGCCCCCTGCCCGGAGAGGGGCCGGGCTGGGAAGTCTGAGGATCCCGGGTCCGACAACCGTTGCATTGATCCGTCCCGGTATCTTACCGTTAATTATATTCTACAAACTGGAGGTAAATCTATGAACGAAGAAGAGAAAGAGAGAGAAGAGGAAGAGAAGAGAGGTAAAGCCGAGGAATCCGAGGAAGAAGATCTCGAATCCAGCCTGGACGACCTTTCCGAGGGCATGGGCGGAGGAATGGGTGGATTGGGACAAATTATGAGCCAGATGGGTGGCATGGGCGGAGGAATGGGTGGAAGGTCCGGACCCGACCCCCAACTGCTGAAATCGATTCAGGATCTGCAGAGTAAGCTCGAGGACCTGGAAGAGAAGCTAGACCAGATAAACGAGAAGATTTAGCGTTTTTTGGTGGAGATGAGCGGACTCGAACCGCCGACCTCCGCGTTGCGAACGCGGCGCTCTCCCGACTGAGCTACATCCCCATCGGCCAGAATATTATAAACGACCGAGCTATCCCCCTCAAGCACATATACTCATTACTGGACTGGTGATAAAAAGGGTCCCGGGAGTCCCGTTGATTAAACTGGACCAAATTAGTATAGTTTTGTAGGTGGTAAGAGATGAACCAGCTCGTGTATATGGATCATGCAGCTACGACACCGGTAGCGAGGTCCGTAGAGAAAAAAATGTCCCGCTTTTTTCGGGACAAATACGGGAATCCTTCCAGTCTGTATTCGGCCGCTAACGCTGCTCGGAAAGAGGGTCTGGTTGATAGCAGGGAGAGGATCGCGAATTTCCTCGGCGTGGAGCCGGAAGAGGTAATATTCACCTCCGGGGCCACGGAATCGGACAACCTTGCGATTAAGGGAGTCGCCCTCAGGCTGGATGAACCGGCTCACTTTATCACCACGGAGATAGAACATCACGCCGTACTTCACACTTTTCAGTGGCTGGAAGAGCAGGGACACGAAGTTACTTATCTGGGCGTGGACGAGGACGGTCTGGTCCATCCCGACGACCTCAGAGATGCGTTGCGAGATGAGACGGCCCTGGTCTCGATTATGTACGCCAATAACGAGATCGGGACCGTGGAGCCGATCGGCAAGCTGGCCGGAATTGCTCACGAAAACGATTCTTTATTCCATACGGATGCCGTGCAGGCCTACGGTAAGTTCCCCCTGGATCTCGGAGACGTCGATTTGCTTTCTGCCTCCGGCCACAAGGTTTATGGCCCAAAGGGCGTTGGCTTTCTTTACCGAAGGAAGGGTCTGAGTCTGGAACCCCTGATCCACGGGGGCGGGCACGAAGAGGGTCTGAGGAGCGGGACGGAAAATGTTCCCGGTATCGTCGGACTTGCTGCGGCTACGGAGCTTATGTCTTCGGAGATGGAAGAGGAACCCGCCCGCCAGAAGGCACTTCGGGACAGGATAATCGAACAAGTTCTGCGGATACCTGACACCGTACTAAACGGACCTCGGGAAGGAAGGCTGTCCAATAACGCCAACTTTAGCTTCCAGGGTATAGAGGGAGAGTCGATCGTGATGAAGCTGGATAACAAAAATATTGCCGCCAGTACGGGATCGGCCTGTTCTTCCCCGACCCTGGAGCCAAGTCACGTGCTTCTGGCCATTGGATTGTCCCCCTCTTTGGCTCACGGTAGTCTTCGGTTGACGCTGGGGAGGGAGACGAGCGAAGAGGACGTGGAATATCTTCTCGACGTCCTCCCCGGCGTAGTTGAGGACCTCAGGCGAGCTTCTCCTCTATCCCACTCTTAAACCGAACCCTCAGAGGTGATGTTTATGTATTCAGAGAAAGTAATGGATCACTTCAACGATCCCCATAACCAGAGGAAGATGGAAGATCCGGACGGGATTGGCAAGGTCGGTAATGCCGTCTGCGGTGACGTAATGTGGTTATACGTAAAGGTGAGTGAAGACGAAACCATCGAGGATATTTCCTGGGAGACTTTTGGCTGTACCGCGGCTATTGCTACCTCTTCCATGATCACGGATTTAGCAAAAGGCAAGTCCATCGAGGAAGCGCTGGAGATCACTAATCAACGGGTAGCAGAAGAACTTGACGGCCTCCCTCCGGTAAAGATGCACTGCTCCAATCTGGCTGCGGAGGGTCTCCTGGAAGCAATCTACGACTACCTGGAATCGACGGACAGGAAGATACCGGAAGAATTGGAGGAGAGACACCGGCAGATACAGGAGAGCATGGAGAAGGTTGAGGAAGAGTACGGGGAATACGTGGAAATGGAAGAGGAAATACACAGCGCCAGCTAGGGCCGCACCCGGAGTGGTTCGCTCAAGCTAACTCTTCCCCTATTGAGCCGACCAGCAGGGGGACAAAAAAGGAGGAACATGGATTTAGTTTTTTCAGAGGAAGCGTTGCAGTACCGATCGGCAGGTCATCCCGAAAGTCCCGATCGGGTAAAAACCGCCTACGACTATTTGAGAGACAAATACGAAACTCGTGAGCCCATTCGGGCAACTCCCGATGACCTATATCTGGTTCACGATAGAGATTTCGTCCGTAGAGTGAGAGAGGGCGACTTTTCGGATCCGGATTGTCCCCGTTACGATAACCTCTTCTTCTACGCGACCCTCTCCGCAGGAGGAGCGCTCAAGGCCCAACAAACAGGGGATCTATCCATAATGCGTCCCCCCGGCCATCACGCGGGCAGGGATTTTCTGGGAGGATTCTGTTACTTCAACAACCTGGCAGTTGCGGTCAAAAAGACGGATCTGAGGACACTTATCGTCGATTTTGACGCCCATCACGGGAACGGTACCGTGGATATATTTCTCGGCGACGATCAGGTGGTTTACCTCTCGCTCCACCGCTCTCCCGGATTCCCCGGCACGGGACAGGAATCCCACGATAACGTAATCAATCACCCGGTTTTGGCCACGGTGGGTGACGAGAAGTACCTGGAAATACTGGAAGACGATCTCCAGCGGCTGCGGGAGAAGGACTTTGAACAGCTGGCCCTGTCGGCGGGCTTTGACGGTCACGAGCGGGATCCTCTGGCGTCAGTTGGGCTTTCAACTTCCGCCTTTCGAGATATAGGGGAGATGCTGAAAAGCCTGGACCTCCACACCTTCGGCGTTTTAGAAGGTGGATACGTGGGGGAGGACCTGGGAAGGAATATAGACGCTTTCCTCAGGGGCTTCAACGGGTAGGAAAGGGTCGAGGAAAACAGATGAAGATTCTCGCCTATTCGAAAGCACTTTACTCCAGTTGGCTTTACTATAGCCCGGATCGTATTCTCTTTGACGCCGGGGAGAGCGTGAGTAGTATCATGGGAAATAAGTCGTTTGCCATCGAGAACGTCTTTCTCTCCCACGGTCATACCGACCATATAGCCGGACTGGTCAGTCTGATCAATATCCGAAATAACGCCATGGGGGACAAGAAAAAACCCCTGACCGTCTACTACCCCAGGAACAACTTTCATATTTCCGAGCTGATCAACTACCTGAGTC
>CAYZUF010000106.1:0-5463 GCA_964481645.1 uncultured Thermotogae bacterium | reverse complement strand
TAGAGTAGCCGGCGACACACCGGATATATACTTGAATAGAGGCACTCCCAGGTCGTTAGCGGCGGCCCGGGCCACGGCGAGAGAGACCCCCAGGATGGCGTTCGCTCCCAGGTTGCTCTTGTCGTCGGTGCCGTCCAGCTCTATCAGACGCCTATCTATCTTTTCCTGCCAGAGCGGATCGTAACCGTCCAGGGCGTAAGAAATCTCCTCGTTCACGTTCTCCACCGCCTGACTAACCCCCTTTCCTCCGTACCTGTCGGGATCGCCATCTCTCAGTTCCAGGGCCTCGAACTTCCCGGTAGAAGCACCAGAAGGAACCGCAGCCTTTCCCCAGGCGCCGTTCTCCAGCACTACCTCCGCTTCCACGGTCGGGTTACCGCGAGAATCCAGTATCTCTCGACCAACTACATCTCTTATCTTGGACATATTTATCAGCCTCTCTTAATCGGTAAAGATTTTGGTGGAACTCGAAAGAACAAATCGGTAGACGTTTTATTATAATCGAAAGGACGGCGAGACTGCAACGAGCCCCGAGAGGTGCGAGAATGATATTTCGTCCGCGTACCGGTTGAAAGAGCTCCTTTGGCCCGGATAATTACCCGACCGAGGAGCCAGCGAAATGTACAACTCTCGACGTCAGCGGGGGTAAAGATGAAGGATTGTGCAAAGGAAAATACCATGAATCCAGTGGCAGTAGGCGATATTGGAACCTTTTCCACCAAAGTCCTGCTGGGAAAGGAGAAGGGGGGAGAACTATCGCTGATCGGAGTGGGCAAGAGTCGGAGTAAGGGTGTGAAGAAGGGCCAAATCGTGAACCCGAAAAAAGCCGGAGAATCCCTGAAGGAGGCGGTCCAGCGGGCCCGAGAAATGGCAAAGGAGGAGATCAATTCGATCTATCTGGGAGCGGGCGGCAAGCCCGTGGACTTTCGCACCAGGGAGGCCACGATCTCCATCACTTCGGAGGAGGGGATAATACAGCCGGCGGACATCAATAGGTTAGAGGAACTGGCCGGTTCAACCAGGGTAGAAAGAGGGAGAAGGATAGTCGCCCAAATTCCACGAAACTTTACTCTGGATGGGCAGGAAGGGGTCACCAACCCCCTCGGCTTACAGGGAAGAAGGCTGGATATGAAGGCCACCCTGGTCACGGTGGACGAAAAATCCCTGAGAAGCCGGAGGCAGACGACGGCGGGGGCGGGACTGCAATTGGAGGGAGTTCTACCCACCCCCGTCTGTCTGGGCGATTTGTTGCTCACCCCGGAGGAAGGCCGGAGGGGGAAGATAGTCCTCGACCTGGGTGCGGCGACGGTCGATCTGATCGTCTTGAAGGAGAAAAAGATAACCGATCACCGGACGCTCTTCCTGGGCGGGGACAAGCTAACCGGAGATCTGGCCGCAAAATTCAATATTTCTTCGGAGGAGGCCAGGTCCATCAAACACAAAATAGACCTCTCGGAAGCCATCCCACAACGGGGAAAGGCCGGTCCTTCCCTGGATGAATCGAGCAGCGGGAAAAAACCGGGGACGAGGGAAGCCCTCCCTCCCCTGACGGCCAGGATCGAGGAAACCTTCGACCTTATATTATCCGAGATTCACGACCGCGGGCACGACGACCTGCTCCCTCATGGAATAAAGTTGGTCGGTGGAGGGTCGAGGATATCCGGGTTAACGAATTTCCTGACCGATAGGTTCGAATGGCCCTTTGAGAGAGGAAGCCCGGCTCGAACTATCGAAGGAATAGAAGACGTCGTCCGGGACCCCAGTTACGCTCCCGCCCTTTCCCTCCTAAGCTACAAAATAAGGGAGGAACTGGAGCAGAGGAAAAAACCAGCTCAACCGAAAAGGAGAAGCGCGCCCCTTTTCACCAGGCTACTGGAGGGAATAAAAGAGACATTCAAACTCGAAAGGGGAAGTTAACTTTGAAAAAGCTTAGGATCCCCCGAAGGAGGTTGGATCTTTGCTCCTTGTCCAAAGCCTGGACTCTACCTTCAACTGTTCCCGGATATTCGGTGCCAAAGGGACAAGCTAGCCCCTTCAACTTGAAGTCGACCAGCAAAGCCGAGAGAGGTTTTCCTGGGGACCATTATAATCCCTTCGTCTTAAGGAGAGCTAACCCCAACGGCGGACTTGGTTGGTATCGAGAATATTTTCTCGATACCAAGGGAACTTCGGTGATCGTGCCCGCAACTCGCCTCCTGGATCGTAATTCCTGCCGAAGGACAAAACTCCCTCCCGGTCCGTAACAGGAACTCCCCCGACTGAGCAGCCTCAAGAAGAGTGTGCAAGCAGCCATTCCGAGAATTTTTGCAATTATATCCGTTGCTAACTATAATACTTAAACGCTAGCTCGGACATACTTGCTTTTTGTAAAATCCGAAAAGGAAAAGGGGTAGAACACAGAAAAGATGAGCAACTTAGCCCAATACATAATAAAGCGGCTGGCAACTACCATACCGATGCTGTTTATTTTGATTACGGTTGTCTTCCTCCTCTTAAGGGTTATTCCCGGTAATCCCGTACAGGCTATGCTTGGTGGAAAGAACGTCAGCAAAGAATTAATCCAGGAGAAACAGAGAGAGCTGGGTTTTGATAAACCAATATATCAACAGTACTATGACTACTTATCCGGGATTTTCCGAGGAGATTTTGGGGAATCTTTGAGGACTGACAAACCGGTAGTTCACGAGATATTTTCCAGATTTCCGGCGACTATAGAGCTCGCCGTCTGGGGAATGACAATTGCCTTGCTTCTGGGAGTAAGTACCGGAGTCTGGGCTGCAGTAAGTGTCGATACCCCCACAGACCATGGAATAAGAATTTTCCACATTGGGGCATTTGCGGTACCGATTTTCTGGATGGGGTTGATGTTCCAAATGGTATTCGCTGTCTCTCTGGGTTGGCTCCCCGTGGGCAATAGATTAGGTGCTCTGTCCATGGCGACTTTTGAACCTATTACGAAAATCTACGTTATCGACACCTTGCTTAAGGGTAGAATAGACCTTTTCTTCGAAACCGTCAAACACTTGCTTTTACCCGCACTAACTCTGGGAATAATTCAGGCTGGGCTGCTGGGAAGGATGACCAGAGCAAATATGCTGGAGATAATCGATCTGGATTACGTGAAGACGGCCAGAGCAAAAGGACTCAAAGAGAGAATTGTAATATTTAAACATTCGTTGAGAAACGCTCTTATTCCAATAGTTACCGTGCTTGGACTTCAATTTGCCATATTGATGGGGGGAGCGGTACTGACTGAGACGGTATATTCCTGGCCCGGAGTAGCAAGATTCCTTATCAGGAGCGTGGACGCCAGGGACTACCCCGCAATTCAGGGCTCGATAATCTTCATCGCCATTTTTATATCCACTATCAACCTTATAGTCGACGTAATTTACGCTCAACTGGATCCGAGGGTGAGGTACTGACAGATGCTTTTCACTAAAAGAATAGTTGAAAAATTGGCCAATTTCTGGCCTTCGTTAAAGCGGGAGAGGTTGCTTCTGGTCGGCCTATTTGTGGTGTTAGCGTTTATGATAGTATCTATACTCGCTCCCTACATCTCTCCACACGACCCAATCCGATACAGAAGCGCACCACGGCTTCAACCACCTTCTCTTCAACACCCCATGGGAACCGACCAATTGAGGCGGGACGTCTTTTCAAGAGTTATAAGCGGCGCAAGAGCACCTCTAATAGTGGCTTTTGGGTCAATCGCCCTATCCATGAGCGTGGGCACCCTGCTGGGGTTGATTTCCGGTTTCATCGGTTCAGCCCTTGATCGGATACTCTCAGTCACCATGGACGCGTTATATTCTTTTCCCTCCATTATCCTCGCCATCGTCCTGGTAGCGGTACTAAAGCCGGGGGTAGATACCATGATTTTCGCCATTTCCATCGTCTACGTCCCCACGTACTTCAGGGTTACCAGAAGTGAGGTACTTACGATTCGGGAAGAAACCTTCGTGGAGGCAGTCAAAGCCATGGGAGCAAGTAGCACCCGGATATTATTTAAGCATATTGCTCCAAACGTAGTAAATGCGATAATGGCAATTTCATCTTTCAACATAGCGGACGCAATTTTGACCGAGGCCTCACTCTCCTATTTAGGATATGGCTTGCCTCCTCCCACTCCCGACTGGGGTTTCGATATCCAGAACGGTCAAAAGTTCCTCCAGAGCGGTTACTGGTGGTTGGTGACTTTCCCCGGTTTGATGATAATCATCTTATCGCTCGGATTCGGGCTCGTAGGTGAAGGGGTCAGCGATCTGCTGAATCCGAAAAGAAAAAGGAAGAAAACTTAGCAAGATCCTCTTCAGGGAGGTGGTAATAGAAAGAGGTGGTACTAGAATAGAGAGTGCGCAATTTCAGTCTCATATTTCGATCATTTAGAATCTAGGAGGTAACAAATGAAGAAAACGTACGTTCTCCTGTTAGCTGGATTATTGGTTTTAAGTCTTTCTCTAGTTGGATTTGCAGCCGACAATGATACCTTGGTAATTGGTACCACGGACAGAGCAACCCAACTATCACCAGCAAATTCCTACGACAATTACACGTGGCACGTTCTAAGGTCGATTAGCGACGCCCTGCTGAGAATCAAACCGAAGACCAACGAGGTGGCTCCCGCGCTCGCTAAAGACTGGGAAGTCGGGCCCAACGCCCAGGTTTATACTTTCCATCTCGTCGAAGGAGCGACGTTTACCGACGGAGAGCCCGTAAATGCGGAAGCAGTTAAGTGGTCCCTGGACCGGGCGCTACACCTTGACGGACCGGAAGGCGGAGTCGGTTTAATTAAGATGATAGACAAGATAGAAACCCCGGACGACTCGACGGTAAAGATTACCTTAGAACAACCGAATGCTACATTTTTGATCCGAATGACCGGGCAGCTTGGGTGTTCTCTGATCTGGAGCCCAAAAAGTACCCCGGAGAACGACTTCGCCAAGGGTGAGCTGGCAGGGGTCGGGCCTTACAAGTTAGAGGACTTCACTCCCGACCAATCCGTCGTGTTGGAAGCTTATGAAAACTACTACGGCGAAAACGCAAAAACAAAGACGGTTGTGGAGCTAAAATACACACAGTCCGCCCAATTAAGAAGCGCCATCGAGGCCGGGGATATCGATGTGGCATTTAGAACCCTCAACCCGGTAGACATCGAGCAACTAAAAGAAAACCCCGACCTCCAAGTCCAGAGTCCCGAAGTACTGCCCAGCGTCCGCTACCTATTGTTCAATATCACTGATTCCACGTTCAAGAATGAGAAAGTCAGACAGGCCATTTCCTACGCGGTAGATCGCGACACCATCGTGGACCAAGTATTTAGCGGCCTTACCGCACCAATCTATAGTATGGTACCATCCCAATGGTCCGGCTCGCTTGGCACTTTCCCCGAGCGAGACTTAGATAATGCTCAAAGTCTACTCGAAAAGGAAGGTTACACTGAAGATAATCCATTGAAAGCCA
>CAYZUF010000105.1:0-5492 GCA_964481645.1 uncultured Thermotogae bacterium | reverse complement strand
CCACCCCGAACTCGTCCGGAACGCTAATCAGACCGGAGTAAAGGACGGAGGCAGTTAATCCGATGTACTTTCCGGCAACCCCCACCCCGCCGTAATCGAGGAGCCCGAATTGAGGACTCCACAGGGAGGTGAGTCCAAACTCGTCCAGAAAAGCCAGTGCGGCAGGGTTGTAGGCTACGGCATTTTCGTCATCGGCCAAACCAACAAATGCACCCCCCATCCCCATCGGCCTGGCCCCGGTACCCAGTTCGAGCAGGGCGCCAACATTGCTGTACCTCTCCTCGCTCACCCCGGCCACGGTCACCACGGAGAGAACCAGACAAAGAGTAGCCAGTAGGAGCCATGGCTTCCGATTTCTTTCCATAAGAACCTCCTTAAAGATCATCTCCTTATCACCAGCCGGCTCAAGTCGGAAATGGTATTTCCGGTCTTGATCAGGTAAATATAAAGACCATTGGCAAGCGGAACCCCTTCATCGTTCTTCAGGTCCCATCTGTATTTTAATTTACCGCTTATTTTTTCCCTCTCGATCGACCTTACGGCCTCTCCCAGAATATTGTAGACCTCGATTTTCAACTCCCCCGGATCCTCAGGGTAGTTAAAAAAGAAGTCAACGTACTGCTCCGCCGGATTTGGTGTAGCTCTGACCCACAACTCCTGCTCCAGATCGGTGGAGGAGAAACCCGATCCGTAGACGCTCGCTTTGGCGTCAAGCTTTCCCCATCCCCATTCCGTATTGGGACTCACCCCTCCCTGGCCGTTAGCTCTCTTGGTCAGCAATCTACCGACTTCTCCGGCCAGCAGCTCCGGCGCCGCGTACCAGACCAGAGCAGCAGCCCCCGCCACGTGGGGAGCAGCCATGCTTGTACCGGCGAGAGCCCAGTGCTTACCGTCAGAGACCTCCAGATACTGGCTAACACTCGCCGACTCCGACAGAGAAGAGACGACCCAGGCACCGGGAGCAACCAGATCCGGCTTCGTCCGGCCGTCCCTGGTGGGGCCTTTGCTACTGAAGGAGGTCAACTCCCCCACGGGGTAACCTCCCACGCTATAGGTTCCCCAATTATTCTTGCTGTTGAAGGAACCAACGGTGACCACCTCTTCGCCGTTCCCGGGTTCGGCTATGGTCATCTCCGAGTCACCGTGGAGGAATTCCACGTCCCTTGACTCGTTTCCCAACAAGTTAGCAGCCACCCAGAGATCCAGCCTGGCTCCGAAAATCGCCCTTATCCTTACCGTCCACTCACCCGGTTGCGGGGGGTTTGGATACTCCAAATCTCCTATCCGGACATAGATTTCGTTGTCCCCGTTCAAGGTGGAAGGCCCGTTCGAAATCAGGACTGAACCACCGCTCAACGCAAAAGAATCCCCCTGACCCCTTTCAACCGGAGCCGTGGAGTCTCCATTCGGCCCAATGACCTGAACCTCCAGGTTACCGCGGGGCGCGTAATATCCGTCCAGGCTGACGTAGTCCGCGGTTCCCTCCAGTGGGGTATAGCCGGGAATGGAAACCGTAAAGGTCCGACGGTCACCACCACTCAGGTCCGGACCGTGATGTATCTTCCGATTGCCCGAATTCCCCGCCGAGCAGGCAATCAAGTGATCCTTGGTCACTAACTCGTCTATGGCGGATTCGAAGAGGGAGGTCCCGTCGTGGGGTCCAAGTTGAGTGCCCAGGGATAGATTGCTAACCACGTCCATCCCTCCCAGGTCACTCGCCTTGTCGGCAATGTAATGAAGGCCATCAATTATTGAGGCGGTGGAAAAGTTCGTCTTGACCGCGATAAGCGACGACGCCGGAGCCATACCGATATAGCCCTCACTGGATGACGATCCGTCCCCCGCTGCGATCCCGGCTACATGAGTACCGTGCCCGATCAAGTCTTTTTCTCTTACCAGCCCGGAGTTGGGGCCGTCACCGGCCAGTATATCTTCCTCGATCTCGGATTTCCCGTATTCGCTTCCGTAGCTGTAGCCGGCAGGGGGCCCGGAGAAGTCGTCGGTCTGGTCCCAGATAAAGTAAATCCGGGAGGACTCCTCTCCGGGAACGGAATCGTCACGATCGACGCGAAAATCAAGATGATCGTAGTCTATCCCCGTATCTACCACCCCTAGCAGATTACCTTTCCCCCTATCCACAGGGGAAGTGGCATGTAAAGTCTTAGCTCCCACCAGGGGTAGACTCTGGTCGAGGGTGGGCCGAACGGGCTTGGAGGGGGATACGTATTCCACTGCGGGGTCGTCTATCAGTGCGGAAATAGCTTCTAAACCACCTTTGGCCGTGGCAATCGAACCTATACGGGAAATAACGGAAAGCCCGGGTTTATGAACAAAGGAGGCGGGACTTTCGAACTTGATCAGCAGACCCAGCTTGGCCTCCCTGCGAAATTCGAGACCAACCGCCTTGTCGCCTTCCTCCCCGAACTCCGATTCAGCTATACTCCCTGGTATACCGGCCAACCCTCCACCGTGATAGACCTCGAGAGAACCGGAAAAGGCCAAAAGGTCGAGCCCTTCCTTCCCCTTTTCCTTCAGCTCCCGATCCCTGGCCAGCAGATAACTCAAAAGCGGGTCGGCTTTTTCGGTGGCCGCAAAGTGACTCTCGCCAAAAGACCCCGGCGAGGGGAGGACAAAAAGGAACGAGACAAGGAGAAAAATCAAGATGATCGATCTTCTGGCTCTAAACTTCATGGTCTATATATCTCCGGTCGGTTACCTGGCCCGCCTTTACCCAGTCCGGTTTTATATTGTATCGGACAGGTCTCGATAAATCGAATCCTCTCTTGCTCCAAGCAATACCCGGGCAAGCACCACCGCCCGAGAGGAATTTTCCCGGATTGTCCCCGATCCGGGGAGCGGACTAGATCCCGAAAGCCGAAAGATAGAGAAGGCTGATTGATTCAGGATGAATCCTGAACTAGTCGGTTATCCCAGATGCAACCCGGCGATTAAGCAAACGGGTTTAACCTCATGTCGTCGTAATCCTGGTCCTCGGCGATCCGGTGGAAGACCTCTAAAAACCTCTCGCCGTGGTCCACCTTGACCACCAGCTCCAGCTCGTAGGGAGTTTCACCGTCTCCCCGGTTTGTCTCAACCGGTCCTAATAGCCGGAAGTTTCCCTCAGCTTCCCGCAACTTCTCCTTCAAACTCTCTACCTTATCCCTCACTTTCTCTCTGGCCCCACCCTCCGCCCGGATCCGGAATAGCCTCTTGTGAGGGGGATAATCCAGTAAGCGGCGGGATTCGAGCTCGCTTTCGTAGACCCCTTTCCAAGCCCGAGACCCGATAAAGTTAAACGGCTCCCCCCGGGGTCGGAAGGTCTGAAGGACTACCTCACCGTCCTCCTCAACCAGATCCATTCCGGTCAGCACCCTGTTAAGCAGGAATTCGGTCGACCGATAACTGGGGCGATTGAGAATGATATCCAGATCCAGCAGCCCCACGAGAGAAACTCTACCTCGGAAATAGTAACTGGCAATCAAGGAAGTACCCAGAAGAACGTCTATCTCGCCGGCAAGAGCCCCCCGCGCAATCGCCGAAAAGTCCTCCCAGGAACCGGCCCTGGAATCGAACCTTCTTACCTCGGCTTCGGGGAGAAAGGAATTGATTTCGGTCTCCGCGGCCTCCAGACCGGTTCCGATAAAATTTATCCTGTCGCTGCCACAAGCGGGGCAAACCAGCAGGTTACTACGGGCGCCACAGTAAGGACAGACTCCGTAGTTGCCCCCGGTGGTATAAGTGAGGGGGACTGAACAGTCCGGACAGCGAAGAACCTGGCCACACTTCTCACAGACGGCGGCACTGGAAGCCCCGACTTTTTCCCCGATAACCAGGGCCAGATCCCCCTCGGTGTAGTTCCTCTTAATGGCCTTCCGAAGGTCCCCCTTCAGGGTGGCCCCCTCCGGTCCTCCGGACGTATTTACCAGTGATAAGTCGACCCCCCTCTTCGCTCCCGCGGCGAGAGGTTTTCCCAGCTTCCGGTACTTTCCTTCTTCGAGGGCAAAATAGCTGCCCAGCGAGGGGCGGACTCCCCCAACAACGAGAGGGACCCCCTCCAACTCCGCCCGCTTATACGCGGTTTCGGCCAGCTGACCGCGAGGATCCTGCTCGGTCAATTCAAAGTTGCGGTCTCCGTCCCCCTCAACCAGGATCCCGCTTAAGCTCGATACCGGCAGGTAGACTGCGTTCAAGGCTCCGACGAAGACGTCGGCCGCCCCGGTTCGTGCCAGGTTCCACCTGGAGGACAATTCACCTTCGGTGAGGTCACTATGGTAGGAGAGGGAGACCAGGTCGAGCTCCCGGCGAATTATAGCAGCCAGTTCTTCCGCCCGGAAGACGTCCGGAGCGAGAACCAAAGGGATCCCTTCCTCCGCAAATCGGCGAACCGTCTCCAGATAGATAGCCAACCGCTTCTCGGCTCCGCCCCCGGTCGCGTATACCTGGAAGCCATCCGAGATCCGGTCAAGCCGGTCGATCACGCCGGGGTCCAGTCCGGAGAGGGGGAGATCTATCTCCGAGGACTCCTCCTCGGAATCGACCTCGGTTACCGAAAATTCCTCCACCAGACCTTTCGCTACCAGGGAATTCAGCGGGGAACGCGAACTACCCGTCCCCTCGAGAAGTTCTTTTTTTTCGAGCGGCCCCTCCGCTGCCAGGAGATAATTCAAAAGTTCGGCCTGTCGCGGACTCCTCCGTGCCTCTTCTTCGAGGAAATTCCGGACCCGGTCAAACCGGGCCTTCAGGGCGATCATCCGGCGGGGACGAGGTCTAACGGATAGATCCCGAGGGACCATTCTGTTGAATACCTGACCCAGGGGGGTGTAGGTTGTATAAGAGAGCCACCGGGCCAGCTCTACCAGGGTTCCCTGCAGCGGAGCAGGGGAAATCAGGCCCTCAACCTCTTTACGCTCCCCCTCGTACTCCGGTTCGGAGGCCAGCTCCAGGACCAGCGCGCGTTCCGTTCCTTCCCCGAAGGGGACTGAGCAAATCGACCCCGACGTCACCTCCTCCCTCAGCCCCGGGGGAAGCGAATACTCGAAGCTGGAACGGATGGGCCGAAAAACTGCTACCCGGACGTATCTGGAGTCAGTCATGGGGACACGGTAGTTAGTTCCCTTTCCAGCGGAGGTAGCCCAGAACCCCGCTGGCGTTCATGGCCAGTTCCTCCCCGGTAAAACCGTCGTGGAGCCAGCTTTCCCGGTTTTTGCGCAGGTGAGATATAACTTCCTCTTCCTTTTCGTACCGGGCGAGTAATTCCTCGATCCCCTTAACCCATTCTCGGAGAACGGCTGCGTACTCGTCCAGGAGCACCTCGGGTTCCCGTCCCGGTCCAAAATGAGGATAGAGCAAGATCGAGGGGTGCAACTCCTTGATCTCCTCCAGGCTGGCCAGGTTCTCTTCCAGGTCGAAGGAGGGAGGCGGGGTGGCCGGTATCAGCTGGTCCCCAAGGTATAACCCGGCACTATCTCCAGGAAATAAAGCTCCCGATTTCT
>CAYZUF010000104.1:0-5536 GCA_964481645.1 uncultured Thermotogae bacterium | reverse complement strand
AATGGACCAACCAATCCGAGTCATTTCGGTCCGGAAAATCCGTCCTGAAATGAGCCCCCCGACTCTCTTCCCTGGTCAGAGCGGCCTTAACTACAACTTCCGAGTATTCAAGCATATTCCCCAACTCCAGTGCTTCTCTTAATTCGGTATTGAAAGTTTTACCTGTATCCTCAACTGCCAGCTCTTCGTCATAAGTCTCTCTTAGCTGGCGAATTTGTTTAAGTGCCGCCTGCAGGTCGGTGGGAGAACGAAAGATTCCACATTTTTCCGTCATGGTCTTTTTCAACTGAGCCCGGATTTCGTTAACTTTAACTGAACCCTGACTGTTTAGAATCGAATTAACTCTGGAATGGTATTTTTTGATAAGGTATTCATTTATATCCTCGGTGGCTCCACCTCTCACCCGTTGGGCAGCGAACTGGCCGGCGCGTTTGCCAAAGGTTATCGCTTCGAGCAAAGAATTCGTGCCCAGCCTGTTTGCTCCGTGGACGCTCACGCACGCGGCTTCTCCCGCGGCGTACAGGTTCTCCCATGTATCTCCTTCCTCCTTACCCTGGACCCGTCCCGTAGTATCGGTGGGGATACCCCCCATACAATAGTGAGCTACTGGTTGAACCGGAATCTGCTTCTCAGAGGGATCGATATGGGCAAAGTCCGAGGCCAGTTCTTTGATCGTCGGCAATTTTCGTTCTATCTTATCGGGAGGGAGGTGAGTGAGGTCCAGGTGTAAATAGCCTTTTCCATCGATTCCCCTCCCCTGGTTAATTTCCTGCTGCATGGCCCTCGCGACTCGATCCCGGGGCGCAAGCTCCATACTCTCCGGTTCGTACTTTTCCATGAACCGTTCTCCTCCGTTATTCCTCAGGTAGCCTCCCTCACCCCGGGCCGCTTCCGAGATCAGAATTCCTTTTCCTCTCAGCCCGGTGGGATGAAACTGGATAAACTCCATATCTTCCAGCGGTATTCCATTTCTAAGTGCCATTCCCAGACCGTCACCGGTGCTGGCCGCCCCGCTACTGGTCAATTCGTAAGCCTGGCTGGCTCCTCCCGTGGCCAGTATTATCGCTCCCGCCCGGAAAACGCGGAGTTCGCCGGTCTTAATGTCGTAGGCAAGGAGGCCGGTTACAGAATTTTCTCTAGTGATCAAATCCAGGACAAAGTGCTCGTCGTAAAACCTAGTCCCACGCCTGACGTTTTCCCCGTAGAGGGCGTAAACTATGGCGTGACCCGTTCTGTCCGCAGCATAAAGGGCTCTCGAATAGCTATGTCCACCGAAAGGTCGCTGATCCAGTTTCCCCCCTTCCGTCCTGCTAAATGGAACCCCCATTTGTTCAAGTTCGATTACATTGGCTCCGGCGTTCTTGGCAAGAACTCGTGCGGCATCTCGATCGACCAGATCAGCTCCGCCCTCTACGGTATCCTCCAGATGACTTTCCCAGTCATCATCCTGGTTCTCCTCTGTATTTCCTAGTGCGGCAGCTATTCCACCCTGAGCAGAAACCGAGTGTGAGCGTAGAGTCCTGACCTTGGAAACCACCGCGACGTCGACGCCTTGGTCGTCCGCCTCAATTGCCGCTCTGAGTCCCGCAGCGCCTCCTCCTACTATTACAATATCGTGACTAATATTCTTCATATCGTCTTAATCTCCCATTCTGACCCCAGTTCGCTTGGATAATTACACAATCAGACTCATCCAAGCACTTTTTCTCCTTCAATGCGACCTTCAACCATGTAATAGTCCCGATGAGCTAGTTCCGAGGCTAGTTGTAAGTTTTGTTCCACAAATAGTACGGATACTCCTGAGCGATAAATCTCTTTTACTTTTTCGGAAAAATCAAGGGCAATCTTTCTGGAAAGACCGAGGGAAAACTCATCCAGTAGCAGTAGACCAGGATTGGTCATGAGGGATTTGCTTAGAGCCAGCATTTGCTGTTCTCCTCCGCTCAGCTTAGCTGCCTCCTGGTCAGCTAAATCCTTCAGAATTGGGAAAAGCTGGTAAGAGTTCTGGAGTCCCTGCTTAGTTTCTTCCGGATAAAGGTATTTCCCCATTTCTAAATTCTCTTTTACGGTCATCTTCGGGAAAAGGTGGGCTTCTGAAGGACAATAACTCAACCCTTCCTTAACGCGGGCATGAGGAGGCTTCCTACCTATGTCACGGCCGCGAAATTTCAGGTTCTCTGTTTTGGTTTCCTCCAGACCGATAACCGACCTCAGCGTCATTGTCTTCCCCGATCCGTTCTCGCCAACTATTGCCACGATTTCTCTTTTACTAACCTTGAAATTCAAACCGAACAATACGCGATGGAAATCAATTTTCAAGTCCATGCCCTCGACCTCAAGTAAGCTACCCATTTGGTATAGTCACCTTTCCGCTTTCCATATAGACTAGCCTATCGGCTACGTTGGCCACGGAAGCTATGTCGTGTTCTACGAGAACCACGCTCAGGCCGGCATCCCTCACGATTTTCAATAGCCCGGACAGTTCCCGGAGATCACTTACATGGGTCCCGCTGAAAGGTTCATCTAGTAACAACAGTTTTGGGTCCGTGGCCAGTGCAATTGCCAGCTCTAGCCGCTGTCGATAGCCATAAGAAAGCTTACAGGCCATGGTTTCCCTGTAGCGATCCAGGTGGGTAACCTCCAGAATCCACTCTATCGAAGACCCTCCTCTTCCAAACAAGTCGCCTTCATCCGCTTTTCGAGCAATAGCCGCAAAGGTCTTTTTATCTCCGGTAGAATAAGTGCCTGTAAGTACGTTCTCCCGGACTGTAAGTCCCGGAAATACTCTGCTCCCCTGGAAAGTTCTAGTAATACCGGCATTGACCCTCCTGGACACCGGCCAACCAGTGATCTCCTTCCCCTCGTAGTAGATATTTCCCGAAGAGGGGGAAATAAACCCACTAATTATGTTAAATAAAGTGGTCTTCCCGGCTCCGTTAGGCCCGGCTAGACCGACTACTGTTCCCTCTTCAACCGTAAGGTCAACCCCCGAAACGGCCCATAATCCGTCAAATTTACAACATAAATCCTTTACTTCTAAAAGTTTAGCCATGCAAATCAGCTCAGCTTATCGTTGTTCCGATCTTTACCGTTAACCTCTTTCGCGCTCCCTCTTGTATGAACGAACCTCCGGGGAAGCATTCGAGAGAGCCCTTGCCTGAAAGCTCCAGCAAGACCCTCGGGGAAGTAGATCAGTGTTATAATCAATAGCCCACTGAAGGTTAGCTGGGCCAAGTAAGAGTTCAATGGATGAGTAAACTCCTCCAATAAGGTTAAACCCATGGCCCCGAGAAGCGGACCTAGAAGGCTTCCAAGTCCGCCAATTCTGTTCATCATCAGGAACCGGAGCGAGGTTACGAAATTGAACAGATCCGGGTGAAGGAAGGCCACGTAATGGCCGTAGAGGGAGCCGGCTAATCCCGCGATCCCGGTACTCATACTGAATGCAAGAATCTTATATCGCTTCGTAGGAATTCCAATCGATTTCGCGAGTCCCTCATCCTCCCTTATTGCCTTGATGGAACGGCCAAACCAGGTTTTAAGAGCAAAGTGTTTAATCAGCAGCACCAGACCCAACACGGTAACTACCAGGAGATAATACGCCTTTTTGTTCAGGAACGGATTAAATGTAAGACCCTCGGTACCGGGGAAGTCCAGGGATAAAATCGGCAGGCCGGATATCCCGCTTGGCCCCCCCGTAAGGGAATCCAGATTTGTAAACAGAATCGTAAAAATAATAGTACACACGAAAGTAAAAGAAGTCCAGTGACGCCCGGTTTTTACCCCAACTAGACCTACTAGAAAACCGATAACCCCCCCGAAAATTATTCCGCTGGCAAGTCCCAGTAGGACAGATCCGCCAAAACTCAGCGTCAAAATTGCCGAAGCGTAAGCCCCCACCCCAAAGAAAGCTCCCTGAGCCAGGGAAGGTGAACCGACGTAACCGTAAAGAAGATCCAGACTGGTCACTGCGATGGAAGCCGTCCCGATTACAATTGCCAGGTGAAGTAGATAAGGAGGTAGGTTCAGCAAGACGGGCAATACCAGGGCCAAAAGCCCGGGGATCCAGATAAACTTCTTGAGTAGTGGAAGGTTAAACCTAATCCGAGTTGATAAATTCCGCCTGATTCGACCCCTCTCCTCCGGCCCGAGGACCTCGGGTCGGACCAGGGTGACAATTATCAAAAGGATAAACGGAATTAAATTACTGAATTCACCGAGAAAGTAGGCGGACGTTAAGGACTCCGAGATACCTATGATCCCCGCTAACGCAAGCATCCCGGGAATCGAGCCCATAGAAATTCTGGAGATCACAAATGCCTTCAGAACGGGTAAACGACCGGTAAACGGAGTAAAACTGTACACTGGAGCTGTTAAAAAACCGGCAAGTCCGGCCAAAGAGCCGGCAATAACAAAGGCGACCGCCGTGGTGGTAGCAAAATTTACCCCTACGAGTGAAGCGGCCTCGTGGTTCTGAGAAGCCGCCCGCAACCCTTTTCCCCATCTCGTCTTTTGTAATAGATACCAGCTCAGGAACGCAAGACAACCTGTAGCAAGTATAACGAATATCTTATGGGAGAAAATCGAAACGGGACCAACTTCGAGCATCCGGGGTATGAGGGGTGAGGAGATTGTTTTTACCCTTTCACCATAAATTATCGCGACCAGGCTCTGGAGGATAAGCAACAGGCTAACCGCGCCCAGAAACGTCGGGGCGATCCCGTAGTCCCTCAACTTACGGTAGATAAATGTCCCCAATACAAAGCTAACGAACGCCGTCAGCGGAACTACAAAAATCGGAGCCAGAAAGTAGTTAAACCCCAGGACTTCTACCACCGTATAAGTCAAGTAAGCTCCGACCGTGAACAGTCCACCCTGGGCCACGTCACCTACATCCAACACGCCAAATACTATGGATATTCCCAGGGCGAGTAATCCGTAATAACTACCAAGGAAGACACCGTCAAGGATGAACTTCGGGAGGGTACCCCATTCAATCATACAAATTGCCTATTAGTAGCAGAGCGGACCCATTACATCTTCGCCATAACCCCTATCTTTCAAGAGATAGCGCTGGTTATCCTTGAAAGTAGCAACACCGAGCCTGATATTGAACTGGCCACAACTCAGGAAACCATAGTTGCCGTAAGGTGTCTTTACAATGGGTCCTGGACTTGTCGATCCATCCGAAGGGACCAAGTACGATATCGTCTCCTTTGGCAATTCATCTCTGGGATCGAGCGATAATACTTCGCCTCTTCCTCGGTCCCCCATCATCCCTTCTATCGCCTGTTTAATTATGTAGGTGCTTCCCCAGCCCCAGCTCGCCGAAGGGGGAGAATCGGGGGGGTGGCCGTATTCGTCGACAAAGGCCGATTCCATCATGGTAGCTTGGGCCGGTGGTTCCGACCTCCCAAATTCACGCGAGTAGTCGCCATTTTCGTAATGCCAAGCGTAGACAATCCCGTCGGCAATTCCCTTAGATGCAACCTCTTGTTTGAAATCCACCGACCCATTAGGAGCCTGGCCGGTATAA
>CAYZUF010000103.1:0-5541 GCA_964481645.1 uncultured Thermotogae bacterium | reverse complement strand
GACCTGGGAGGAATAGCCAAAGGTTACGGCGTGGACCGGGCGGTGGAGGTCCTCAAGGAAGGGACTTCGGCCGGACTGGTCAACGCCGGCGGGGATATCAGGGCCTTCGGTACTCCGGAAGGGGACCGGGACTGGACCGTGGGACTGCAGCACCCCTTACGGGAGGACTCCCTGCTCGCGGGTCTGGACCTTTTCCTCCCCGCGGTTACCACCTCCGGCAACTACGAAAGCTTCTTCACCTACCGGGGAAAGAAGCTGGCCCACATAATCGATCCGGTATCCGGTCGTCCCGTTCAGGACGTACTGAGCGTATCCGTCCTCACCAGAGAGGCGATCAGGGCGGACGGTCTCTCCACGGGAGCCTTCAGCCAGGATCCGGAGGAGGCAGTAGCCACCGTGGAGGGGCTTGCGGATACGGAACTGATCTACGTCTACAGGGACGATTCGGGAAGGATCAAAGTCGAACTGTCCGGCGGGCTGAGGGAACGCCTCGACGGGGAGAGCTTGGAGGTGCAGCTGAATTGAGCCTCCTGTCGTCAAGACCGTCCTTCAAGGGCGGAATCCATCCCCCAGATAGCAAGCATACCAGGGACGAAGAAATCCGAGAACTTACCCCCACCGGGAGTCTTGTGATACCGCTTACCCAGCATATCGGAGCTTCCGCGGAACCGGCGGTCGAAGAGGGCGAGGAAGTCAAGCGGGGTCAAAAAATCGGGGAGGCTCAAGGATTTGTGTCGAGTCCGGTCCATGCGTCCTCATCGGGGGTGGTCGCGGAGATAGGCCCCTTTAGCCATCCTTCCGGAAACGAGGTTCAAGGGATAAAGATCGAGCTGGACGGAAAAGACGAATCCGTCAGGTATTCGGAAAGCGACCCGGCCGCACTTTCCGGAGAAGAAATTGTAGCGAAGATTCAGGAAGCGGGAGTAGTCGGTATGGGAGGGGCCGCATTTCCAACTCACGTCAAGCTCAGCCCCCCGGAGAAGCAAGAGATAGATACACTGATAATCAACGGAGCTGAGTGCGAACCCTATCTGACATCGGACTTCCGCTTGATGGTGGAAGAACCCGAAGAAATAATCAAGGGGACGGAGTTGATAGGGAAACTCCTGGAAGTCGATCGGATCTACATAGGAGTGGAAGACAATACACCCGAAGCCACTCTAGCCCTGCAGGAGCAGGCCCGGGAATCGATTCAGGTGGTAGAACTTCCCACCAAGTACCCTCAGGGCTGGGAAAAAACGCTCATTCAAGCTCTCACCGGGAGGGAGGTTCCCGTGGACGGACTTCCCCTGGAGGTCGGGGTCGTCGTCCAAAACGTAGGAACCGTCAAAGCGGTTTGGGAGGCAGTTCGGTACGGAAAACCGCTCACGGAAAGGGTGGTTACCGCCACCGGAGGATTGGAGGGAGCGGGCAATTACAGGGTGAGAATAGGTACGATGTGGGAAAATCTGTTCGATCGGATCGGAGGGCTGAACCAGGCCAGTACGGTCAAACTAATCGACGGCGGTCCGATGATGGGGGATACACAGCCCGACCCGACTACGCCCCTGGTAAAAAGCTCGTCGGGGGTGCTGGCACTGCCCGGGGAAGAAGCCGTGGAGCGCGATCCTTCTCCCTGCATAAGGTGTGGCAGGTGCGTCGACGTCTGCCCCGCCGGTTTATTACCCACTTCTATCTACAAAAGCGTGGAATCCGGGGATATAGAGAAAGCCGAGGAGTTAAATGCTACCGCCTGCTGCGAGTGTGGGTCCTGTACCTACGTCTGTCCCAGCGAAATACCCCTGGTGCAGTGGATCGTCCAGGGAAAAGGCGAAATAGAGAGACGAGAAGAGGAATAATACTCTCACCACTCGGATATCCCTCCGGGCTGACAGTTTTCATCCAGAAATTCTGTAATCTTAGCTCGGGTAGAGCTATTGGCGGCAAGGTAACGATCATACCTTACCAGCCCGCCCAGACTCGCTAAAAATAGCAAGCCGGCAATTCCACCCTGGAGCGCCTTGCTGTACCCTCCGGAAAACAGGAGGTTACTCACCAGTGTACCCGCACCCAGTCCCCCGAGCAACATCGTAACCGGTATTCCAAAGACGATGGTTGCAAGCTTCCCGAAACTCCTGGGCTCGATTTCCAGCTGAACTCTATCACCCTCTTTCACGCCCAGTGGGTCAAGAGCGGTTACTTCAAAGGTATTATCAGCCAGAAGTCCTCCCGAACTTCTACATGACCCTTCACAATCACCACAGTCCTCCTCATTCAGAACCGCTACTTTCACCCGGTCCCCTTCGATCCTTTCCGATACTATTCCCGCTCTTACTTTTAGATCTTTGCTCATAGCACCAAATTATAAGGGAGGGTCAACCGGTTTCGGAGGCTTCTTGGGGGGAGGAAAAAATAACTATACAACCCGTGGGGCACTTATCGATTGTCGTATCGAAGTCGGCATCCTCGCCGTACTCAGCATAATCCATCCGGGACAAATTGTCCTCTACCGAAAAGACTTCGTCGGGCCCGACCTGCTCACATAACCCACAGGCAATGCAGCCAACGTCGCACTTTTCCCTTACTACTGACCCTTCGTCTTTGGAATTACAGGCGACCTTAACGAAATCCCCTTCCAGGTCTAACTCCTCTATGGATATTATATCCCGGGGGCAGGCTTCGACACAGTTGCCACAGGCGGTACAGGAATCTGGATCTACTACGGGAAGGCCGTCCTCCATTTCGATGGCGTCAAACGGACAGGCCCGGGCACAGTCGCCGTAGCCCAGGCAGCCATACTCGCACATCAGGTTCCCACCGGTAGTCAGCTCCGCGGTCCGGCACCTCTTTACGCCCTCGTATTCGCCCGTCCTCTGCTTCTCTTCCGTATTGGCTCCACAATGGACCACGGCAAGCCTGACGTTCCCCGGTTCAGTGGAGACTTCCAGTCCCAGAACGTCGGCTATTTCTTCGGCAACCTCCTCTCCACCGGGTACGCAACTATCCGGTGGGGCATCGCCGCTGGCGACGTTTTTGGCCAGCTGATGGCAACCAGGGTAGCCACAAGCACCGCAATCAAGGCCGGGAAGTATCTTCTCTATTTCCGTGACTTTGGGGTTCTCCTCGACCTTTAACTTGGTATGAGCAAATCCCAGCAGACCGGCAAAGAGCAGGCCCAGTCCGGCCATCGTCCCCGCCGAAATGATTACCGTCGTTCCTATCAATATACTCACCTACCCGGCCGGAACCAATCCGGAAAATCCCATAAAGGCCAGAGCCAGCAGCCCGGCTATCAACAGTGTAATACCCGTACCCCGGAATGGTTTTGGAATATCCTCCTCCTTCAATTCCCCCCTAATCCCCGCCATGATCACCAAAGCGAGGGTGAACCCAACGCCGGCACCAAACCCGAATATCGCCGACTTAAGAAAATTATAGTCCCTGAGCACCATAAACAGGGCCAGCCCCAGCACGGCGCAGTTGGTAGTAATCAGCGGGAGGTATATGCCCAGCGTCTCGTAGAGCTCGGGGAGGTACTTTTTCAAAAACATCTCCACGAGCTGAACGAGGGAGGCGATAACCAGGATAAAGGATACGTATTCCAGGAATTCCACGTTGAAGGCCTCGAGGATGAACGTATTTATGCTCCAGGTTATGATCGCAGTCAGGGTCATGACGAAGGTAGTGGCTATCCCCATCCCAAAGGCCCCTTCCATCTCGTCGGAGACCCCCAGAAAGGGGCATATTCCCAGAAAATAGTGCAGAACGAAGTTCTGAGTCAGGACTGTGGCCACAAAGACGAAGAAATATTCCATAATTATTTCCTCCCTGATATCCGCTGAAAGAGGGCCACAAGCAGGCTCAAACTGATGAATGCCCCCGCGGGTTGAACCATGATGATCATCGATTTATACCAGGTACCGAATACCTGAACCCCACCAACAGTGCCCTGATAAAAGAGTTCCCGCACGCCGCCTAGGATCACCAGAGCCAGTGCGAAACCAATCCCCATGCCTAGTCCGTCCAGCAGGGATCGACTGACTGGCTTTTTGGAGGCAAAAGCTTCCTGCCGTCCCAGGATAATGCAATTGGTAACTATCAGGGGCAAGTAGGGCCCGAGCTGACTGCTTATGGAAGGTATATGTGCTTCAAATAGCAGCTTAACTACGGTGACAAAGGACGAGATGATGATCATGAAACTCGCTATTCGAACCTGGTCGGGTATGAGTTTCCGCAGTGAGGATATGGCCAGAGCAGAAGCAACCAGGACAAAGGTAGTAGCCAGTCCCATGGACAGGCCGTTGATCAGCGAGGTAGTCACCGCCAGAGTGGGGCACATCCCCAGCACCTGGACGAAGACAGGGTTCTCTTTCCACAAACCCTTGATGAAGTCTTTTAGCATCTCACTCACCGGACGAAAGGCTATTTCGGATTCGGTTTAGCTTCTTGTTGATAATCTCCACTACCGCCCGCGAGGAAATCGTCGCCCCGGTAATGGCCTGTATCTCGCCCCTCCCTGGCTCCTCGTTCTTTACCAGACCGATCTCCTGACGGGAGTTCAACCCTCGAAACTGACTCTTGAAGTCTTCTCCCCGGATCTTGCCTCCCAATCCCGGCGTTTCGCTCGACTCCAGAATCTGAATCCCCTTGATTTCCTCTAGGTCGGGATCTACACCGACCATCAGCCTTATAGTCCCCTGGTAACCGCTGCCGCTGGCGGTAAAAGCGTAACCGACCAGCTGGTCCGAAGAATCGAACGACTTGTAGACTACCGAGCCATCCACCTTTTCGGTATCATAGGACTCAGTAGGCTTGATAACGTAGTAAATAGCCTCCCGAATCGCCTCCTGTTCGTTTTCCTCGATCAACGGGGTCGCGTAATTTGAAACCAACGAAAGGGCCAGACCGCTAACCAACCCCAGCGCAGTCAAAACCAGGACCATCTTCGCTATCCTGTTCATCGAGGACCTCCACCAAACGGGGTGGGCACGGTGAATCTATCGATCAACGGTCTAAAAGCATTCATCAGCAGTATAGAAAACATAACACCTTCCGGGTAGCCTCCCCAGGTCCGTATTACCACCGTTATAATTCCCACCCCGGCTCCAAAAATCCACCTTCCGGACTTGGAGACGGGGGAAGTAGTTGGATCGGTGGCCATGAATAGGGCCCCGAGGAGAAAGCCTCCGGCCAGCAGGTGAAAGATCGGCGGGGAGAATCCCCCGGGATTCAGGCCCCAAGTCAGCGCGGAAAGTCCCAACAGTGAACCTACAGCGGCAAGAGGAATCCTCCAGTCGATATAGCCTTTAGCCAGCAAGTACAGACCACCAACGATCAAAGCGAGCGCGGAAGTCTCCCCCAGGGAACCGGAAACGTTGCCCACGAATAATCGCCAGAGCGGGGTCATCACGCCGTCGAACCTGGCCGCGGCCAGTGGGGTTGCGGAAGTAACCGCATCAAAACCGGTGGGGTGAGTCCAGGTAGTCATCAATACGGGGTAGGCAGCAACGAGAAAAGCCCGCCCGATCAAGGCCGGATTGAAAATGTTCTTGCCCAAGCCCC
>CAYZUF010000102.1:0-5542 GCA_964481645.1 uncultured Thermotogae bacterium | reverse complement strand
TGGGTAAGAAAATACTGGAAAAGTACGGAAGAACGGCGGAAGGGATGGTAGTCAGTGCGGAGAAGGAGATCGAGTTACTCGAAGACCAGGGATTCGACGACATAGTGGTATCTTTAAAGTCGAGCGAAGTGGAGAAGACTATTGAGGCAAACCAAAGGTTCGCCGATGAGTACAGTTATCCCATCCATTTGGGCGTGACGGAAGCAGGCGGCGGACGGAGGGGTCTGATAAAATCCGCCGTTGGTATTGGTACTCTCCTTCATCAAGAGATAGGTGACACGGTCAGGGTATCGCTTACTGCCGACCCCCGGGAGGAGGTTCAGGCGGCGTACGGGATCCTGAGTTCCCTGGGGATCAGGAAGAGGGGGGTAGAGATAATTTCCTGCCCTACCTGTGGCCGGACTCAGATCGACGTCGAAAATCTGGTCCGGCAACTGGAAGAAAGGTTGAGTGATCTGGAAGAGCCGCTGAGGTTGGCCTTGATGGGTTGTTCGGTAAATGGGATCGGAGAGGCGGGCTCTTCGGACCTCGGCGTGGTTGGAATGGCTAAAGGAGGTCTAATGTACGTCGACGGTGAGCAGGAGGGTTTAATCGCCGCGGCGGACGACGAAGAGATGGTTGATCGTATGGAAGACAGGGTTAGAGCCTATCTGCGGAATGGAGGACGGAGGACCAATTGGAAATAGTTAAGGCTAATCTATTTGGTTTCTGTTTCGGAGTCCGGCGAGCGGTGGATATCGTGGAGGAAAAACTCGAGGAGCGGGAGAAGATCGATACGCTGGGGCCGATAGTCCACAACCCGAACGTGGTCGAGGATCTCTCCAGCAAAGGGGCGGAAGTCGTCAACTCCCTGGACAATGTGAAAACGGATTCGGTTAT
Organism: uncultured Thermotogae bacterium; assembly: GCA_964481645.1. Taxonomy (GTDB): domain Bacteria; phylum Bipolaricaulota; class Bipolaricaulia; order M55B111; family M55B111; genus JAGXLP01. The sequence continues at coordinate 4,663 of CAYZUF010000102.1, read as the reverse complement.
CATCACCGCCCACGGCGCCGGCCGAGATATTCACGAGGAGATCGAGGAGAAGGGGTTGAACCTGATAGATACGACCTGCCCGATCGTAAAAAAGGCGCAGGAGACGGCCGAGGAACTGGTCAATAAAGGATACCAGGTGGTTATTTACGGGGAGAACGATCATACGGAGGTCAGGAATATACTCGGCTGGCTCGACGGCAAGGGGGTAGCCATCCTGGACCCGGAGAAAGAAGTACCGATACCGGAAGGGAGGGTTGCTCTGCTCTCTCAGACCACCAAGGGCAAAAAGTACTTTTTCGATTTCGCGGCCGCGTTTCTTCGGGCCAACAGGGACCAGCTGGAAGACGTGAAGATAGTCGATACCACCTGTGGCGAGACCAGAAGGAGATACGAGGCCGCCGAAGAACTGGCGGAGCAGGTCGACCTCATACTGGTGGTTGGAGGTAAGAACTCGGCCAATACGAGAAAGCTGGCCGAGGTAGCGGGTAATACGGGAATCGAAACTCATCACATTAAGGACGAGACCGAAATAAAACCTGCTTGGGTCCAGGGGGTGGAGAGAGTGGGGATAACCGCAGGTGCCTCTACTCCGCAGTCCGCCGTCTCTTCGGTAGAGCAGACTTTGCAGGAGTTGGACCGAACTTAGTTTGTCAAAGGAGGTTCTAGGAGATGTTGACCTCAACAGCGACGGAAATTCTGAAAGTCCAGACCACCAAGGCTCCGGAATTTATCGATATCACGGATGAGATCAGAAAGTTTGTCGACGACAGGGAAATAGAATCCGGCGCGCTGGTTATTTACAGTCGACATACTACCGCCGCGATCAGGATTAACGAGAACGAATCGCTCCTAAAGAAGGATATGGCGGAGTTCTTAAAACAAGTTGCTCCCGAAGCGGATTACTACCGTCACAACGATTTTTCCATCCGGACGGAAAACATGACAGAGGAAGAAGTTCCCAATGGACACGCTCACTGTCAGTCCCTTGGACTGGGGGCCAGCGAGACGATTCCGGTAATCGAAAACGAACTTCAGCTCGGAAAATGGCAGAGGGTCTTCCTGATAGAACTGGATCACGCCAGGGAACGGGAAGTCGTTCTGCAGGTACTCGGAGGATAGACGGTAGTTACCCGCGTTCGTTGAACTAAAGCCGGGATTTGATTTATCTTTTCGGGGAAAGGTTATGGTAAGACTAGAAGATATCAGTCCCGAATTATACCGGGAAGGCATCAACGTAGAAGAGGGCTACGAGGTCTGCAGGCGAATTGGTACCGAGCATTACGAGAATTTCACCGTGGTGAGCAGGCTGATGCCCCGGGAGAAGAGAAAATATATTTACTCTCTTTATGCCTTTAGCCGGTATACTGACGACCTGGGTGACGAACTCGAGGAGGGAAGTCTGGAGGCGCTCGATCGCTGGGAAGAGGAGCTGGAATCGGTCTTCGAGGGAGGAAATCCGCGCAACGCGATCCTGGTTGCCCTGCGGGACACGGTGGAGAGACACTCCCTGACCTCGGAACCGTTTAAAAAGCTGATCGAGGCCAACAGGATGGATCAGCGTAAGAATTCCTACCGAACTTACGAAGACCTGCTCGAGTACTGTGATCATTCGGCCAATCCGGTGGGGAGGGCATTCCTGGCGATCTTTGATTACGCCGACCGGCGGAGGAAGGGCCTTTCCGACAAGACCTGTACGGGTTTACAGTTGACTAATTTCTGGCAGGACGTGGACAGGGACGAGAAGATGGGGAGGGTCTACTTGCCCGAAGAGGATATGCAGAGGTTTGGCTACTCCCGCAGGAAGCTGGAGGAGAGGGTCTACAACCAGGAGTTCGTGGAACTGATGAAATTCGAGGTTGCTCGCGCCAGGAACCTGCTGGAAGAGGGGCTGAAGTTGGTCCCCATGCTGGACAAGCGAATCGAGATGGACGTCCGGTTGTTTAACCAGGGAGGGCTGCGAATTCTGGACAAGATAGAGGAAGAAGATTACGACGTCCTTCATCAGCGTCCAACTCTATCCAAAGGGAACAAGGTCCGGTTATTTCTCTCCAACTTACTGAGACGCCCGGTCCGGAGGTTCGTCGATGCAAAGCCGACCTGAGGGGGTTGTGAAGGAAGATGAGAGCCCGACTCAGTACTGCAGGAGGATTACCCGGGAACGGGCGAAGAACTTTTACTGGGCGATAGTAACCCTGCCCGGTGACAGGCGTTCGGCGGTCTACGCGGTCTATACTTTCGCCCGACGGTGCGACGACATCGCGGACAGCTCCTGGGATCTTTCCAGGAAACAGGAGCAGCTCGACCGGGAAAGGGACAAGCTCGAGAAACTCTACCGGGGAAGCCCGGAGGGGCAGCTCTACCGAGCCCTTGCCCGGGTGTTAGCCGATTACGAAATTCCGAAGACTTATTTCGAGCAGTTGATCCGGGGCGTGGAGATGGATTTGACCGTCGACCGCTACTCTACGTTTAAGGATCTCAAAGTCTACTGCTTTCGGGTAGCCTCGGTGGTGGGGCTGGTCCTTATCGAGATCTTCGGGTACGAGGACTCGGAAGCGAAGAAATACGCGATCGATTTCGGTCTGGGCATGCAGCTCACCAATATAATCCGGGACGTTGCTGAGGATTATCGCCGGGATAGAATATACATTCCCCGGGAGGATCTGGAGAAGTTCGATTGTGATTTTTCCCATGTTGACGCGGAAGGGCCGGGTGACGGATTCAGGGAATTGATGGATTACGAGGCAGCCCGGGCCAGAGAATACTTTCGGAGCGGAAAGGAGTTGTTTTCCTACCTATCTCCCAGAACCCGGGCCTGTCCGGCCGGGTTGTACGGTGTCTATAGTAGCCTTCTGGCCAAAATGGAGAGGACGGACTGGGAGGTCTGGGATCGTCGAGTCAGTTTGAGCACACTCCAGAAGATTATCGCCGTCCTCGATCAATGGTTCGCGAGCCTGAGAGAGTAGTAGTAATTGGTGGAGGGCTGGCCGGTCTGGCCGCCGCGGCGAGGATTCTTGAGGGGGGCTATTCCGGAGATCTTCTGTTGCTTGAGAAGTCGCCTTCTCTGGGAGGGAGGACGGGTTCGGTCGATTACAAGGGTCGAACCCTAGACCTTGGCCAGCACATGCACGTCTCGGGCTTCGACTTCTACCTACAATTCCTGCATAAGATCGGTCTGGCCGACGCAATCAGGACCCAACCCCGCCTGGACGTCCAGTTCAGGGACGGCAAGGGTCGGGAGGGGAGAGTAAAGAGCGGCCACCTGCCCCCTCCGGCTCACTTGGTTTCAGCGCTTTGCAGATTTCCGTTTATATCGTTGCTGGACAAATTGAGCCTGGTCGGCCCCATGCTGCCGGCACTCGCCTTCGACTATGGCCGTGACGCCGCGGAAGTATCCTTTGGCGACTGGTTGAGACGGAGGGGGGCGAGCCAGGGATCAATCCAACACCTCTGGAACCCGATAGTCGTCCCCACCCTGAACGCGAAGGTAGACGACGTAAGCCTGGCTATGGGGATGATGATCCTCAAGCGAGTGCTGCTGGACAAAGAGGGCGGGAGGCTGGGTCGGCTGGACGGGCCCATGGCGAAAATAGCCGAGAGGGCCGGAGGTTTCATTGAGAACCACGGTGGTACCGTCCGCACCTCCGGTCGGGTCGAGACTCTGGAGCTGGAGGAAAAAGGGAGTCACCTCCTTCGATTGGACCAGGGCTCGACTCTGGAGGCCGATGTCGTCCTCTCCGCAGTTCCCGGCCACCGGCTTGAGGTTATCCTCCCGGAGGCCGCCAGGCAGAAGTTCTCCCACCATTTCTGGAACCTGGAGTGGAACTCAATTATCAACGTCCATCTTTTCTTCGAGAAGGGGGTTATGGAGGAGGACTTTTTTGGCTACCTGGAGGGTACCGCGGGCTGGGTATTTAACCTCTCCCGGGGCCGGAGCGACTCCGGGAAACATATCTGCCTGACGATCTCCGACCCGGGGTCCCTGGAGGAGCTGGAACCGGAGGAGCTGGTGCAGCTGGTGAAAGAGGAGCTGGCCACCCCCCTCCCGGAAATTGAGGAGACTTCTCTTGTGGACTCAGTGGTCCTCTACCAGCCGAGATCCACCATTAAAACTTCTCCGGGAAGCTACTCCCTGCGCCCCCCGCAGGATCCCGCTTACACCGGCTTCTTTTTGGCCGGAGACTGGACCGATACCGGCTGGCCCTCGACCATGGAGGGAGCGGTCAGGAGCGGCTACTTCGCGGCCAGGGAGGTCCTGGAATACCTCGGGTTCCAGGAGGGTCGATAGTGCGTTGAAAAACTAGTTTTATCGACTATAATCCTGTCGGTGTTTATGGTCAAATTAACCGAGGGAACCGCTCAGGGCCTGGCAGTGACCGTGGTCCGAGAATATTCAGGAACTCTCCCGGGTAGAGGTTAGGGTAAAGTCAGAGTTATAATATATTGCGAAGAGAGGTGTTTATCACCGGTCTCCTTGTTTTGAATGGGGCCGGGGACTTTGAAACATTTTAACAATCCAACTAAAGGCAGTTTGAACTTTGAGGAAGTAGTCGACGAAGTCGTGAGGATGATGGAGAAGGACCAGAGATCCGAGTACGAGGTGGTGGTGGGGACGGATTCTCACGCCTCGTCGGGCGACCACGAAATCGACTTCGTCAGCGCAATT
>CAYZUF010000101.1:0-5545 GCA_964481645.1 uncultured Thermotogae bacterium | reverse complement strand
GTGCATTGGCCTCCCCTTCTACATTTTATCCATACTTTACCGGAACTTTTTCCTTCCCCGGAAGAAAGCCTGGGCCATCACCTTTCTGGCCATTGGCTCCTTTGCCGGGCTCAGTTACGCGGAGTACGCCGGACTGATCTCCCACTGGTCGATTTTCGTCGAGGAATCGACGCTTTATCGAGACTCGTTTTACGTTACTACCACTATCCTGGTTGGGGGGGTAGGACTGTACTTATCCACTGCTTACACGGTTCAGAGGTTTGCCCGGCTGTTTCGGGAGAAGAACGAACCGCTGAGGGAGAGGGAGGTAAAACTACAGAAGCTCTGGAAGGAACTGATCTCCGCCCGGGAAGAGGAGCGAAGCCGAATTGCCAAAAGGTTACACGACCAGCTCGGTCAGACTTTGATGGGGATAAAGATGAAACTGGATATCCTGGACAAGGATCTAGAGGATCCCCGACTGGAAGAGGTTAAGGAACTGCTGAGCGAGGCAATTAACGAGAGCAGGGATCTTTCTCACCTCCTCCGACCTTCGTCCCTCGACGAACTGGGGCTGACTGCCTCCCTGCGAGAGCTGGTAGAGAACTTCGACGAGTCCACGGAGATAGAGTTTGTGACAACTTTCGATCTATCCAGTGAACTCGAATCGGAAGAAGATAAGGCAATTATCTATCGGGCGGTCCAGGAGTTGCTGAATAACGCAGTCAAGCACGCTGACCCGGATCGGGTGGAGGTCACACTTACCGACCGGGACTCCCTCATGAAGCTCTCCGTGGTCGACGACGGGAAGGGCTTTCACCCGGAGCAGGTGGTCAAGGAATCCGGTCTGGGGCTTAGAGGAATTCGTGAAAACATCAACCTGGCCGGAGGAAACTTCGAAATTTTCTCTGAAGAAGAGGAAGGAACACGGGCTTTAATAGAGCTTCCTCTCAATTAAGGGACCCGCTCTATTTCTCACCACCAATTACCATTCCTTTAGCTCATTCTTCCGGTGGAATTTAGTACAGGACGTCCATTTACCCGGTTGCAGAGTTCGTTTAAACTATAGGTGATCATATTATGGCACTCTCGTTGAATCACGAAAATCAGGATGTGACTGGCTCCGGTGGTTCCGACCACGGGGATAACCAGGAGCTGGAACGAGAGGGGAAACTGAAGGTGGTCCTTGCCGACGACCACACTCTGGTCCGTCAGGGGATTGAGACCCTCCTGTCGGGTAACGAGTCGCTGGAGATAGTGGGACAGGCAGGTAATGGTTACAAAGCTCTGGAGCTAATAGAAGAGCACGAACCGGACATCGCGATAATCGATATCTCCATGCCTCGACTCAACGGGCTGGAAGCGACGCGCAAGCTGAAGGAGAAGGGCCTGTCCACGGACGTGATATTTCTCTCCATGTATGACGACGATAGCTATATCAGGAGGGCGATTAAGACCGGCGCTTCCGGATACTTGCTCAAAGAGGACGCCATAGACGAGCTGGAGGAGGCAATCGAGTCCGTGCGGAAAGGTTACTACTATATGTCTCCGCCAATCCTCACTTCGCTCGTGGAGATGACCGAGCGGGGGCTAAAGGCAATCGAGCCTGACGTCCTGGATGGACTTACCTCTCGAGAACGGGAGATACTTCAGTTGATCGCCGAGGGCAATTCCAACAAGGCGATAGCTAGTATTCTTTCCCGGAGCGTGGAAACCGTCCGGACCCATCGGGCAAATTTGATGGAGAAGTTGGACGTTCATTCCGCGGAAGAGATAAGAGAATTTGCCCTGGAAGAAGGAATAATAAAGGAAGAGGAGAAATGAATAAAGTCGATCGAAAAATTCCCTCCCGGTTGACGGAGTACGGGGGAATAGTTTCCGATGCGATCGAGAACTACATCACCGACCGGAGGGGGAGGCTCTACGAGATGGTAAACTACCATCTCGGCTTCGATAGAGCGGGAGGAGACTGTACTCTGAGCGGTAAGGCCATCCGATCGTCGCTGGTCCTGTTTACGGCGGAGGCCTTCGGCGGTGATCCCGACCAGGCCCTTCCTGCTGCGGTCTCCCTGGAGCTGGTTCATAATTTTTCGCTGGTGCACGACGATATTCAGGACGATGCCGGAACCCGGCGAGGACGGGAAAGCGTTCAGAAAAAGTGGAGTCCGGGTCAGGCCATAAATGCCGGGGACGGGATCAAGGACCTGGCCACCCTGGCCGTGACTCAGCTCTCCGATGGAAGGCCCGAGAGGGCGCTGGAGGCCATCGAAGCGGTTAGTAATTACTCGTTGAGGATGATCCAGGGTCAGGTTATGGATCTTCATTACGCGAAACAGGAGAAGATAGGTATCGACGGATACCTGGAGATGATCCGGGGGAAGACCTGCGCTCTGCTGGAGGCCTCGTTCCATCTGGGGGGTATATATGCGGGCGTCGACGGGGACCAGATTGAAAAGCTCAGCACCTTTGGGCGTCTTTTGGGATACGTCTATCAGATTAGGGACGATTGGTTGGGAATCTGGGGACGGCCGGAGGATGCCGGTAAGTCGGTCCGCTCGGATCTCGTCGAAAAAAAGAAGACCTTTCCCGTGGTTTATGCCCTTCAGGAAGGAGAGGGGCTCAGGTTATCGAACTTGGAGGAAATATATTCCGGTCCGGGGAAGTTAGGGGGAGGGGAAGTGGAGCGAGCCCGAAGAATTCTGGAAGAAATAGGTGCCAGGGAGAAAACGAACGAATGGGCCGAAAAGTACTGGAGCAAAGCCGAACGACAATTGCGGGAAATGGATATGGAAGAGCGGGCAAAAACGGAATTGAAAGAACTTGGTTCGTTTTTGTTGAAAAGACAGAAATAGGAGGAGTATATGGGTAGACCGTTAAAGATGAATGCCAAGATAGCAAGTTACGCCGCCAAGCAGATGGCCAAGGGGAGGAAGCGCTTTCCTCTGGTGACCATTATCGAGCCGCTGGAACAGTGTAACCTGAGATGTACGGGATGTGGTCGCGTCCGGGAGTATTCTGACTACATGGACGAGAGGATGTCGCCGGAAGAAGTATTGAGCGCGGCCGAGGAATCCGGCGCGCCGGTCATATCGATCTCCGGAGGCGAGCCGCTGATCCATCCCCAGATAGAGACGATCATCAGCAGTTTGATCGAAGAAGGTTACTATATCATGCTCTGTACGAACGGGTTGCTGCTCGAGGAAAAACTGGACGACTTTGAACCCTCCGAGCAATTGGCCTTTGCCGTTCACCTCGACGGCACGGAAAAAGTCCACGACAAATTTACGAACAGGGAAGGGGTTTATGAAACGGCCTTTTCAGCTCTGGAGGAGGCGATCGATCGGGGCTTCCGGGTTACCACAAATACTACCATTTTCAAGGAGAGCAACCCCGACGACCTTCACGAACTATTCCGGAGATTGACGGAAGCCGGAGTAGAGGGAATAATGCTTGCCCCCGGATACAACTACGCGTCAGCCGATAAAAGCGCTGAACACCAGTTTCTGGAACGCAAGGAGTCGATCGAGGTTTTTAAGGAGATTCTGGATCCGAAAAAGGTAGAGGACTTCCCTCTCTACAATACCCCCCTTTACCTGGACTTTCTCCGGGGGAAGAGGGACCTGAATTGTACCGCCTGGGCTTCGCCTACTTACACGGTTAGAGGATGGAGAAAGCCCTGCTACGTATTGGCCGACGAGCACGTTTCGTCGGTGGACGAAATCCTTGACGAGGGACTCTGGGAAGAGTACGGGTTGGGAAAGGAGGCCCGCTGTAACAGCTGCATGATCCACTCTGGCTTCGATACGGCCGGGACCATCGATTCGCTCAGGAGTACCGACGGGATGGTGGACCTGGTGAGGAGCGCGGTGCCCAGCAAGTTCAAGGATGTTCTATCCGGGTCTTGATTGGAAAGATGTTGTTAGTGGTGGCCTCCATGCAGGTTGAGCTGGAAGGTTTCTTTGGGCTGGATCGGGGGTCCGGTTATTGGTCGGAATGTCAACTGGTCTATACGGGAATGGGCAGAGAAAACGTGATCAAGACCTTTGAGAAGTCGAATTTTGACTCCGAGGTGGACGGTCTCCTCTCGGTGGGGTTCGGCGGCGCTACCGATTCGGAGGTTACTCCGGGTGAGCTCTGTCTCGTGGAGAGGGTTCGGGCGAAAAGGGAAGAAAGAAGCTATCACTCCGACCAGGGGTTCCTGGAGCGGGCGGAGTCCGCCCTGGGACCGGATATCAACTCCCGGGGGAGCTTAACACTAGAGGATACTGCCCGGAGTCCCGGAGAGAAGCAGTCGCTCGAAACTAGTGGTTTTCCAGTAGTGGATCAGGAAACCTATTGGGTCGCCCGGGAGGCCGACCGTCGGAATATACCTTTTTTAGGCCTGAGGGTGGTCTTCGACGGGGTAGACCAGAGTTTACCGCCGCAATCCTGTTACGACAGGAATTCCGGCCAGGTTCACCCGGGCCGGGTTCTGGCCTGGACTCTTCGACATCCCACCGCCGCCGTGGAACTGCCCCGGCTGGGCTGGAATAGTGTTCGGGCTAGGAGTCGGCTTGCCCATGCGGTTGAGGCAGTGATACCCGCCTTGTTGAGGTGAAGGAATTGAAATACCTGGTGACCGGGGCCAACGGATTTGTGGGTAGCAATCTGGTAAGATCCTTGCTGGAAGACGGGGAGACTGTAAGGGGGATGATTCGGGAGAGTAGCAATACTCTCAATCTAGGCGGGCTGGATCTGGAGACCGTGATTGCGGATATCCGGAACCCGGATGAAGTGGTCGATGCGGTGGAAGGGGTCGACGGCGTATTCCATACGGCCGCCCTGTATAGTTTCTGGGCTTCCAGCTACCAGGACTTTTACGATGTTAACGTTCAGGGTACGAGGAACGTTTTAAAGGCCGCGGAAGCGGCCGACCTGGATCGAGTGGTCTTTACGAGCACGGCTTCCTTGCTCGCCCACTCGGGGGATAAGAATAGCCTCCCCGAGTCCACGGATCGGCTGCCCAGCGATTACAAAATATCCAAGTACATTGCCGAAAAGGAGGCTCTAGAATTCGAGAGCCAGACCGACCTGGAAGTGGTGGTGGCCAGCCCCACGGTGCCGGTCGGACCCGGTGATTACGGGCCGACGCCGACCGGCCGGCTGATACTGGAGTTCCTAAATGGGAGGATGACCGGGCTGGTGGATATGGACTTCAATCTGGTGGACGTCGAGGACGTGGCCCGGGGTCACGTCCTTGCTATGGAGAAAGGCGAGTCGGGAAGGAGGTACGTGCTGGGGAACAAGAACACCAGCTTGTCCGACGTCGTCAGCTTGCTGGCCAGGATTACGGGTTTACCCGAGCCGAAATTTCGGATCCCCTATCCACTGGCTCTGACTGCGGCCTGGATAGACGAGTTTTTCGAGGGGTTTCTCATGAACAGAAGACCGACGATTCCGGTTGCCGCAATCGAGTCCACGAGGATCGATGAACGGATCGATCCCACCCCATGGCTCGAGGAACTGGGAACCCCGGTTACCCCGATGGCCAAGACTCTGAAGAAAGCGGTCGATTGGTATTTGGGTC
>CAYZUF010000100.1:0-5619 GCA_964481645.1 uncultured Thermotogae bacterium | reverse complement strand
CTTCGGGATAATCCCGGTCAAACAAGAACTGGTCGAGGGGATGCTGGGAGCGGATTTCATCGGCTTTCACACTCCCTGGCTGGTTCACAATTTCCTGGATACCGTTTTCAAGCTGGGTGGAGCGGCCAACCGAAGTCAGAACATCGCCAGGATGAATTCCGAAACGGCGGTCATCAAAAATATTCCCCTGGGAATAGATACTGACTTTTTCTCGGGTAGTTCCGAACAAGCGGAAAAGGCCGAGCAGCTCAAGGAGGATTTCTGTTGCTCCAAGCTGGTGCTGAGCGTGGACCGGCTGGACTATACAAAGGGTATCGACAGGAGGGTAGAGGCGATTAGGGCCTTCTTCGACAGTTATCCCCAGTATATAGGGGAGGTAAGCTTTATCGAAAGAATTTCTCCAAGCAGGTCCAAGGTCCAGGAGTACAAAGAGATGAGGGAAAAGATAGAACAGCTGATCAGTCAAGTTAACGGAGAGCTCCGAGGTGAAACGTGGGTTCCAATCCGGTATTTCTACCAACACTTACCGCAGAAGGAATTAATTCCCTACTACCTCGCCGCCGACATCGGACTGCTAACCCCGCTCATCGACGGAATGAATCTGGTTGCCAAGGAGTACGTAGCTACTCGGGACCAGGGCATGCTGATCCTTTCCGAATTCGCCGGAGCGGCGGAGACCCTGGCGGAAGCAATTCAGGTAAACCCCTACAATCCCGAGGGGGTAGCCGAGGCCCTGCACGAGGCGATTCAAACTCCGGAGGAAGTGCAGAGGGAAAAGTTTTTGAAGATGAAAAGCAAGCTAAACAAGATGGACATTCACTGGTGGCGGGATAGGTTTTTGGACGAATGGGAGTTGAGCCTCCACCACCAATAACTATGAAATCTCTCGCCGCCGGTGAGCAAGAATTTCGAAAGAAGATGCTAGAAGCCAAACGAGAGTATGGAGAAATCCTGCTCTGTACTGACTTCGACGGCACGCTGGTTCCTTTCACCGAGGTCCCCGACCGGACACGCCTGCCGAAAAACGTGAGGAACCTTCTGATCGACCTCACCAACCTGGAAGGACTCCACCTGGCCATAATAAGCGGAAGAGAATTTCAGGAGCTATCCAACCTGATTCAGGTAGAAAACGCAACCCTGGCCGGCAACCACGGGCTAAAGCTCCGCTTCGAGGACGGCTCTATCCGCGAACCGGAGCTGGGAGAGGATATTTATCGGACCGTCTCCGATCTGAAAAGGGACATCAAGGAAAGGTTTGCCGGTAAAGATGGAATATTCATCGAAGACAAGAGCTTCGGCCTGGCCCTTCATTACCGCCAATACGAGGGAGACGAGGGGGAGGTAGAGGAGGATTTCCATCGTATCTGGAAAACACATGCCATACGCGCTCTGGAAGTGCTCAAAGGGGCAAAGCTCCTGGAAGTTCGTCCCAGTAACTGGAACAAGGGTGATGCCGTCCGGATCCTCCAGGAGAGATGGGGAAGGATACCCACTATCTATATCGGGGACGACACCACCGACGAGGACGCCTTCCGGCTACTTCGGGACCAGGAACTGGGCTTTCCTATCTTGGTCAACCCGGTGGAAGACGGCCGCTCGCACGCCCAGTACCGGGTAAAAAATCCAGAAGGAGTCAAGGGTCTCCTCGAAGAGGTCTACGAATTATTCCCGGACTGAATCCCGGAGGGGGGAGAACGCAGTCCCGAATTTTGCACCAAGCAGCATAATTTTGTAACCTATATTCAAGCTTAGCGATTTGTGAGAACCATCACCTGTCGACTGAGGGGGTTACCAGGTTCTCGTCCAGATAGGAAAGTTAACCTATACACGCACTCTGAAAACTCATAATATACCGTCGGGATATTCAGACATGGGGGTTTAACCGCTTCATGGACGGAAGAAAGCTAGAAGATTACCGGGACATTGTAGGCGACAAGGTCATTGCAACTCTATTCAAGGAAAGCACTCCTCTCCGGGGAAAGAGAGTTCTCAACGTCAACTCCACCTTTATGGGGGGAGGAGTTGCGGAAATGCTGTGGAGCACGGTTCCCCTGATGAACGACCTGGGGATTGAATACGGATGGCGGGTGATCCACGGCACCGCGGAATTCTTTCCAATCACCAAAAAATGGCATAACGCCCTCCAGGGGGAGGGTGTCACCATCACTGACCACGAAAAGGCAATTTATACGGGGATAAATCAGCTCTTCTCTCGATTTACCCATATAAAGCACGACGTAATGATCGTCCACGACCCCCAACCACTGCCCCTGATTAGTTTTTATCCAAAGCGTCAACCTTGGATCTGGCGCTGTCACATTGACCTGTCCGAACCAAACGAACCCGCCTGGAGCTATATCAAAAAATTCATCCTCAGGTACGATAATACGGTATTTTCCGTGGACAAGTTCGCCCAGTCGGACCTACCCAACGAAAAATCACTTATCGCTCCGGCTATCGATCCGATGACCATGAAAAACAGGCAGCTCGACCGGAGGAAGCGAGAAAAAATCCTGGATGACCACGAAGTCGATCCGGATCGACCGATAATCAGCCAGGTGTCCCGGTTCGATAAATGGAAAGACCCGGAAGGAGTAGTGGAGGTATTCAAGAAGGTAAAGGATTCCGTCGACGCCCAGCTTGTCCTCCTCGGAGCTCCGGCAAGTGACGATCCCGAGGGCCAGGACATATTCCGCCAGCTGGAGCAAAGAACCAGGGGTATGGACGACCTGCACATTATCAACAAACAGAGCGACCTCCTTGTCAACTCCATCCAGGCACTTTCGGACGTGGTCGTCCAGAAGTCCATCAGGGAGGGTTTTGGTTTAACCGTTACCGAAGCCCTGTGGAAAGCCACCCCCGTCGTGGCCTCGGATACCGGGGGGCTTCCCCTGCAGGTAATCGACGGTGAGACGGGATACCTCTGTTCTCCTCAGGACTACGACGACTTCGCCCAGAAGATCGTGGACCTTATCGAGAACCCTGACCTAGGGAGGCAGTTGGGTCAAAAGGGCAAGGAACACGTCAAGAACAACTTTCTGGTCACCAGGCTGATGCTTGAGTGGATCCAGCAGATAAAGGCGATTCTACGGTCGACGAAGGTGGGAACAATATGAAAAAGATTGGTGTCCTGACCAGCGGGGGAGATTCGCCGGGAATGAACGCCGCTATCCGGGCCGTGGTCCGCAAGGGAAAGGCCCTGGGTTTGAACATAGTTGGAATACATAACGGATACAAGGGTTGTCTGACCGGTGACTTCGAAGAATTCGAGATTCAGGACGTCAGCGGGATAATCGAAGAGGGAGGCACTATATTGCGGAGCAAGCGGGCTCCCGAGTTCAAGGAAAAGAAGGAACGGACCAAGGCAATCAGGAACCTGAATCAAGAGGGGATTGAAGGGGTAGTGGCAATCGGAGGTGACGGGACGCTCCGGGGGGCTCACGCGTTGGACCGGGAGGGAGTCCCCACTATTGGTATCCCGGCCACCATCGACAACGATATCTACGGGACGGATATGACCATCGGGGTAGATACGGCCTTAAATACCGTAGTAGAGTCCATAGACAGAATCAGGACCACCGCCTCCGCGCTGGAGCGGACCTTCATCGTGGAGGTCATGGGGAGAAACTCCGGTTACATCGCGTTAATGGGGGGGTTGAGCGGCGGCGCGGAGGTAATTCTAATTCCCGAGGTGGATTACGATCTGGACCAGGTGGCCCAGGGGATATACGACGGCTACAAACGGGGAAAACAGCACATGATCGTAGTGGTGGCCGAGGGAATCTACCAGGAGGGCTCCGCCGCCCACCACGTGGGCGAGCACCTGAAGAAGAAGATCGGGTTCGAGGTCAGGGTGACCGTCCTCGGTCACATGCAACGCGGAGGGAACCCGTCGGCCTACGACCGGGGAATCGCTTCCCGGCTGGGCGCCAAGGCGGTAACCAGTCTGGCCAATGGTGAAAGTGGCTCCATGCTCGGACTCCACGGGCACAACATAGAATCGATGGAGTATTCGGAGGTCCTTTCCCAGGAAAAAACCCTGGACATGGAGCTTTACGAACTCAGCAAAACCCTGTCCCAATAGCCGTCGCTTACCGGGTTCGATCGAATCTCCGAGATCGGCCTCCGAAAGGATCTTTCAATGAATATCAAATCGCCTGGCAAGAATTTCATACTTTCGCTGACCCTGGCCACCAGAGTGGTAATAGCCGGGGCGAAACTGATCGTATTTTTCGCCACCGGTCTCCTCTTCCTGCTGGGAGAAGCTCTCAACAATGTAACGGACATCGTCACCGTGCTCGTCACCATGCTAGGCGTGAGAATCAGCGAAAAAGGAGGGGACAAAGAACATCCCTTCGGCCACCGGAGATTACAGAGCGTGGCCTCCCTGGTGGTGGCCATCGTCTTCATCGCGGTTACCAGCTATCAGTTGATCCAAGCATCGGTGGGGAAGTTGCTGGATCCGACCGTAATCACCGCAAACCTGGAGTGGGCTCTTTACGTCCTGGTCGGTTCCTTCGTGCTGAATTTGATTCCGTTACCCTATCTGATTAAGTTCGGGAGGGGTAGAGAAATAAGTCTAAAGACGGAACTATTCGACACCATCAACGACGCCCTCTCCCTGACGGCCAGCATGCTCGGGCTGGGACTTATCTATTTTTTCCAGCTGAACATCGGCGATCCAATCGCTACCATCATCATCGCTCTGATCATCTCCTTTGACGCTGTTCTGCTGATAAGGGAGAATATAAGTACGCTAATCGGTGAGTCTCCGGACCGGGAATTTTACGAGCGGCTGCGGGAAGTGGTTCTCTCTCACGAAGAAGTCCTGGGTGTACACGATATGATCGGTGAATACATCGGCCCGCACTCGGTCCACGTGGATTTCGACCTCGAGCTTGACCCTGAGACCAACCTGAACGAATCCGACGTCATCGTCAGGGAAATCAAGGAAAAACTGGAGAATGAAATGGACCTCAATGTATACTCCTCCATTCACCCCTGCGGTCACCACGGAGACGAACGGAGGATAGCCGAACATATATAAACTCGCCGACCGGCTGTTGTCCCGGTCCCGGCAGACTCCCCCTCCCGGCCACCCACGACGGCAGAAGTTGCTTGAAACCTCTCAACGGTTAGACTTTGTAACGAGGTAAAGCATGGCCTTATTCTTCCGCGCTATTTATCTCGGTTGGGTTCTTTCGCTGATCTACGCGGGAGCTCTATACTTCAGCGATAAGTACAGAAGGGAGTCGTTAATACCCGTGGGGATAGCTTTTACCGGCGGGGTAGCGGCAATAGTTATAATCACCACCCTCCACGCGGGGTTTCCGGGATTAGCCGGGGACGGTTTTGCGGAGGGATCCCTGGCTCGGGTATTCGACTCTTTCGTAAAGGCAGCAATCCCCGAAGAAATTGCTAAACTTGCCGTCTTCTTCCTCCTCGTCTGGAACTTTAATTTCGAGGACTTCTCGGAAGGATTCGACGGGATGATTTACATGGGGATGATCGGGGCAGGCTTCGGGGCTTACGAGGACTTCTCCTACATCTTTTCCCAGACGCTGCCTTACATAGGAGAAGAGGGCGGAGAAGCCGGCAGGGCACTTCAGTTTATCACCT
>CAYZUF010000099.1:0-5710 GCA_964481645.1 uncultured Thermotogae bacterium | reverse complement strand
AATCCTTTCGAACAGACAAGTCCATAGGTGTTCGACTTCTATTATGCCACCAACCCTTACCCTTGAATTTATATTTTTCAGCCTTATACTTAAACGATTAATTAAGTCTTTTGTTAACAAGCTAAGTTTAATTGGAGAGTCAACTGGGAGGTGAATTGACATGAGGAAAGAACGAAACACCACAGGCAAGTACTCGGCCCTCAAACAGATCTATCGTGAAAATTACCTTGAAGACGTCTCGCAAAGATTGAGAAACGAGGCGGAAAACGCCAAGGAAGACTGTTCGTAAAGAGAATAAGTCAATCAGTCAATGAAAGAAAGAAGGAGCCCGGTTAACCGGGCTCCTTCTTTCTTTATCCTTTCTTTCCCAGGACCTTCACGTAACTCTCGAGCAGTTGTTCTGCCATCTTTCGGGCGGAAAAATCCCGGGCGACTTCCCTGGCTTCCCTGCTCTTCCCTCTCAACAACTCCTGATCCTCCAGCAAGGTCAAGACTTTCTCCTTAAACCTGGGGACATCTTCGGGGGCCAGGTATCCACCTTTGTCCTCCTTTAGCACGTCCCTGACTCCCGGGGCATCAACTGCCACTACAGGAGTCCCGGCGGCCAGGGCTTCAGCAATAACCAACCCCTGAGTCTCCGTGAGCGAAGCAAACAGAAATAAGTCCGCTTCCCGGTAATACTGGGTTAACATCTCTTCATTCTCGACGTAGCCCGTGAAGTGAATGGTCCTCGAAGCGTTCATCTTGCTTACCCGGGCCAGAACCTTTCCCAGTCCCCTTCCACCCCCGACGATTACTAAGTGAACCGGCGAAAAATCGCGGTGCACTTCCTTGAATACGTCCAGCAAGAAACCAATATTCTTTTCGCTCCCCACCCTACCCACGTAGAGCAAGATCTTTTCCTCCCTGTCAATACCAAACTGCTCTCTCAGAGTTCTTACTTCCTCGTTATCCGTCCGGTAAGCCTCCAGGTTGATTCCCGTGGGCAGGACCTCCAGCGGGGGAATCAGGTTGTAGGAGTCCAGCAGGTTCTCCATGTCCGGGGAGGGTACGAAAATTTTCTCGCCGTTCCTCGTTTCTCGAGAGGTGTAAAAGCGGGCCAAGGCTTGAGAGACGTTATCCGGCACCCCGGGGACGTAATGGCGGATGTACCGCTCCAGGTTGGTATGGTAGGTAAAAAAGATCGGAATATCGTAGTAACTGGCGATCCAGCGAGCTGGGGTACTCATAACCGTGGGCAGATGGATATGGACGATATCCAGATCCGAAAACTCGGCCCGAAAGATCCTGGCCGCCTGTAAGGGGTCCGTCAGCCGGAAGTCCTTCAGGAGTGGACTGTAATAGGAGGGTATCCGATACGTACCCTCTTCCTCGACCGTCTCCTCCTCGGGGTATTCGGGACAGAAAATCAGCACCTCCTGTCCCAGTCTCCGCAACTGGCGGGAAAAGTTGACTACGGAAGTGGTAACTCCCCCCGGGGCGGGAAGATAAGCCCCGGTGACAAAACCTATTTTCATGTCACTCCTTTTTGTACCTCGAACTAGTATTACAATTCTCGGGGCTGGAATTCAACCTCGTCAGGTCTTCTCCCCCGGGCTTGAATTACCAAAATCTGCCGAGCTCCCCAGGGCAGCCCCCGGATCGGCTCGGCCGATTTCCTGTCTAAGACCAGGGGTTCTGTTGGATACGAATTATTATACGCCCCGCCCCTTGGGACGGGGTTCTTGACATCTTCCAACCGCAGACCAAATTCCCTCCTCTTTATTCAGCGATGTAAGGAAAAATCTCGCGAAACGGCTAAATAAACCCCATTGAAACAAAAATCGTCACCTCCGAGATATAGCTGTATTCCAATCAGTAATAGCTTTTTGAACTCATCAACGTGGCGAAGTATAATGAATTGAGGCTGGATTGAACGCTCGACAAAACTGGCGGTGGTACCATGGATATTCGAGTCGGCGAAAAAGTTTCCGGAGTGATAAGCGAAGTCAAAGAAGGCGGATTTACGGTCGCTCTCTGTAATGACATAACCGGGTTCGTTCCCAAGGAGAATCTGGCGGATGAAGTCCAAACCGGAGAGCTAACGGAGGGGTCCGAGGTAAAAGTCAGAGTTGAGGAAAAGACCGCCGAGGGCGCCTTACAATTGACCGTAACCAAGCTGTTTCCCAAGGACAAATTCCAAAAGAAGCCCGATAAATACCTCAAAAACGTCTCCCACGAGAAGGACAACGGAGGTGATGAGTCCAGGGAACCAGATACCTCCGAGGAATTTGAGGAGTGGTTAACCGAAATAGATCGAGCTTTCGAAGATATCCAGAAGCATAGAAAGGAAAGGCTGAACGAGGACTTCTGGACCTTATAACTGACGCTCCAGGGGGGGTAACATGCCGAGGGGCAAAGTAGAGGTCGACGCGGAACGATGTAAGGGGTGTGGGCTGTGTATCGAGGCCTGTCCCCAGGGGGTTCTATCCTTCTCCGACGAATTTAATTCCAGCGGGTACAACTACGTGGAGGTCAAAAACCCGGAAGACTGCCTGGGTTGCGGGAACTGTGGGATAGTTTGCCCTGACGTGGCCCTAACCGTCTACAAAGAGCAAAAGGAGGGGGTCTAATGGGCGAGAAAAGGCTGATGAGGGGCAACGAAGCCATCGCCGAGTCCGCAATAAGGGCGGGATGCAGAAATTACTTCGCCTACCCGATAACTCCGCAGGCGGAGCTTCTGCAGTGGATGGCGAACCACATGCCGGAAGTGGAAAACGGAACTTTCCTACAGGCCGAGAGCGAAATCGGGGCTATTAACATGGTATTTGGAGCGGCATCGGCCGGCGAAAGGACGATGACCTCCTCCAGCAGCCCGGGGATAAGTCTCAAGCAAGAAGGAATTTCCTACCTGGCGGGTGCCGAACTTCCTTCCGTAATAGTCAACATAATGAGAGGCGGCCCGGGTCTGGGCAATATCCAACCGGCTCAGGGCGACTATTTCCAGGCCACGAAAGGAGGGGGACACGGGGACTATCGGTTGATAGTTCTGGCCCCATCCACGGTACCCGAGGCAGCGGAGCTGACCTTCCAGGCATTCGACCTGGCAGACGAGTATAGAAATCCGGTTGTAGTACTGGCAGACGGAATGATCGGCCAGATGATGGAACCGGTGGAATTACCTTCCCCGGTAGATTCCTCCCAGCTCCCGGATAAACCCTGGGCTACCACCGGCACGGAAGGGCGCGAGCCAAACGTGATCAGAAGCTTCGCCCTGGGAGCGGAAGAATTACAATCCATCAACCAAGATTTACAGGAGAAATACGACTCGATCGCGGAGAAAGAAACCAGATTCGAAGAGATCGGGGTCGAGGACCCGGACCTGCTTCTGGTCGCTTTCGGAACCGTGGCCAGAATTGCCAAATCCGCTCGCAGGTTGGGCCGGGAGGAAGGGATAAAAATCGGAATATTCCGACCAATTTCTCTCTGGCCCTTTCCGGACCGGCGACTGGCCGAGTTGAGCGAAAAGGTAGATACCGTATTGACCGTGGAAATGAACGCCGGCCAGATGGTTGAAGACGTTCGCCTGTCGGTGAAATCGCGCGCTCGCACTCCGTTTTACGGAAAACAGGGGGGAGTTGTTCCCACCCCGAAAGGGATACTGGAGGAGGTAAAAAGACATGTCTGAAGGCGCCGTCGCGGAGGATACTTCAGGAATGAAAAAAGTTTTCGACAAACCAAAAACCCTGAACGACCGACATTTCAGTTACTGCCCGGGCTGTCATCACGGGGTCATCAATCGACTGATCGCCGAAGCCATCGACGAGCTGGGGATTCAGGAGAGGACGGTGGGGACCGCTCCCGTCGGCTGCTCCGTTTTTCTCTACAAATGGTTTGACGTGGACGTCGTCCAGCCCGCACATGGACGCGTCTCGGCAGTAGCCACCGGGATAAAGCGAGCCCGGCCCGATCTTACCGTCTTTGCCTATCAGGGAGACGGGGATTTTGCCTCCATCGGGACCAATAACTCCACCCACGCCGCAAACCGGGGTGAAAATATCACCGTCTTTTTCATTAACAACACGCTTTACGGGATGACCGGAGGAGAAATGGCTCCCACCACCCTGCTGGGACAAAAAACCACTACTACACCTAAAGGCCGTAAGGCAAAGGATTTTGGTTACCCGATAAAAATGTCCGAAATGCTCTCCGAGCTGGACGGGCCGACCTATATCACCCGGCAGGCGGTATACGATACTAAAAGGATCGAAAACGCCAAATCGGCGATAAAGAAGGCCTTCAAATTCCAGATGGAGGGGGAGGGGTACTCTCTAATAGAGTTTCTATCCGCCTGTCCGATCAACTGGGGTATGGATCCCGTAGAGGCCAACGAAAGAATCAAGCAAGAAGTTGAAGAAGTCTATCCTCTAGGGGATATAATCGAGAGGAGCTGAGGGGGTTAAAATGGACCAATACTCGACCGTCGTATCGGGCTTTGGCGGGCAGGGAGTCATTTTGACGGGTAAAATCATCGCCAGATCCGGCATGGAGCAGGGGCTGGAAGTTACCTGGCTGCCCTCGTACGGGCCGGAGATGCGCGGAGGCACCGCGAACTGTACCGCAATTATCTCCTCGGAACTGATCGGTTCTCCCGTAGTAAACAACCCTTCCTCCCTGATCGCTTTCAACAAGCCGTCGCTGGAAAAGTTCGGTCCATCGGTAGAGGAGAACGGCATTATCGTCCTGAATAGCTCGCTGATCGAGGACGCCCTTCCGGATGGCCGGGCCAGCCTCGTTCCCGTACCTTTGAACGAAATCGCTCGGGAGCTTGGGAACCAGAAGGTAATAAATATGGTCGCCCTGGGAGCCTGGTCGGGGGCCGGCGGGGTGTTATCACTGGAGGCTCTGAAGGAGGGCATGAAGCGGACTCTGGGGGAGTCGGGAAAGAGCGAGTTTGTTGAAATCAACGAAAAGGCACTGGAAGAAGGGCGGGCCGAAGCGAAAGGGGCTGCGGACCTGGCCGGGGAGTCAACGGATGAATCTTCCGAATGAGGATCGAAAACTGAGCGAAGAAACTATAGACCAGAAGGAAGTTTTCGCGGGCAACTTACTGAGGCTGTCGGTCAATACCGTTCGAACCCCGGACGGATCAACCGGCGTGCGAGAGGTCGTCCACCACCCGGGGGGAGTGGTGATTCTCCCCGTTCTGGAGCGAAACCCCGGAAAGGAGCTGGTTTTGGTCAGACAGTACCGGGAACCGGCGGGTAAACCTCTGTGGGAATTTCCCGCGGGGACCCGGGAGGAAGGGGAATCGGCAAAAGAATGTGCCCGCAGGGAGTTGATCGAGGAGACCGGATACAGACCGGGAAAACTGGAAAAGGTGGTGGACTTGTTCACCTCTCCCGGCTATTCCGACGAGATCCTCTCTCTATATCGGGCTACCGGGTTAAATCAGGTCGAAAATTACGCCCAGGTAGAACCCCCGGAAGACGAAAACTTAGTTGTCAGAGCCTTTCCGGCAGAAGAACTGATGGCCAGAGCCTCCCGAGGGGATATAATCGACGGAAAAACCCTGGCCGGTCTTTTCTTCTTCAAATAAGGCCCGGCCCGGTAGTCTCCCAATAATCAGGTCAATCTTCTTGGCCCGTCTCCTGGAGCCCCCGTTAGGGCAGGAGGGATGCGTTATTCCTGCCACTTCCTCCCGTCGTCCATCCACCGATCTATATCCCGG
>CAYZUF010000098.1:0-5713 GCA_964481645.1 uncultured Thermotogae bacterium | reverse complement strand
CTGAGAGACGACGACCTTATAGATTCCAGGATCATAGAATTTATGGAAAGGAAGGCAAAAGAAACCCAGAACTAATACCCTTCCTTCTCTGCCTAAATCAACCCAGTCCCGACAAATGACCCTGCCTATTCCGACCCATCAACACTTATCCCCAGCTCTTCAAGCTGCCCGGAGGAAACCTCCATAGGGGCTCCAGTCAGGGGGGACTGGGCCATCCCCGTCTTGGGAAAAGCGATGACGTCCCGGATGCTATCCTCTCCGGCGAGAAGCATAACCAGCCTGTCCAGGCCCAGTGCTATCCCTCCGTGTGGAGGAGCTCCGTAATTCAGGGCGTCCAGGAAGAACCCGAACTTGTCCTGGGCTTCCTGGGGAGAAACACCAAGCACGTCGAAGATATCCTGTTGAAGGTCGCGGTCGTGGATTCTTATGCTCCCCCCTGCCAGTTCTATCCCGTTTAGTACAAGATCATAGGCTCTGGCTTCCACGTTCAGGGGATCTTCGTCAAGCTTGTTCAGGTCTTCGTTCCTGGGAGAAGTAAACGGGTGGTGCTCGGAAGTAATCCCGCCGGTCTCGTCGGCGCCAAATAGAGGAAACCTCGTCACCCAGGTAAATTCCCACTCGTCTTCGGGAATCATGTCATTTTGCCCGGCCAACTTCAACCGCAGCCCTCCCAGCACCTCGTTTGCCGTCTTCCGGGAGTCGGCTACTAGGAAGACTAGATCACCGGGATCCACTTCGAGTTCATCTAGTATCAATTCTTCGGTCTCTCCCGTAAGATGAGAGGTGAATTGTCCGTCCAGACCGTCCTCACTAACGTGAGCCCAGAGAAGTCCCTTGGCCCCGAGTCCCTTGGCGTAATCCTCGAGCGAATCAAGCTGCGATCTATTGTACTCCTTGGGATCACTGAGGCCGAGACCCTTCACGACGCCTCCGTCCGCGACTGTTCCGGAGAATATATTGAAGTTGGAGTCCTTAACTACGGGAGAGAGATCGACTAACTCCAGGCCGAACCTGAGGTCGGGTCTGTCCGAGCCGTATCGATTCATCGCCTCTTCGTAAGTCATTTGACGCAGAGGAGGATCCAAATTCAGGTCCAGTATTTCGTCAAATACCCGTTTTACCATGCCTTCGGTAACTTTGATCACATCCTCTTCGTCTACGAAAGACATCTCCAGGTCCAGCTGGGTAAACTCGGGCTGTCTGTCGGCCCTGAGATCCTCGTCTCGGAAGCATTTAACTATCTGAAAGTACTTTTCGAACCCGCTGATCATGAAAAGTTGCTTGAATAGCTGTGGTGACTGAGGCAAAGCGTAGAACTTGCCGTGATGTAACCGGGAAGGGATAAGAAAGTCCCGGGCACCTTCCGGAGTACTTTTCGTAAGTACGGGCGTCTCGATCTCCCAGAACCCTTCTTCGTCGAAATAGTCCCTAATTATTTTGAAAGTTCTGTGCCTTAGCTCGATGTTGCTCCTCATCCGATCTCGACGGAGATCCAGGTAACGATACTTTAACCTGGTATTCTCGTTTACTTCCAGACCGTCCGCGGGTGAGAATGGGAGGTTTTCCGAGGAGTTCAATACTTCCATTTGCTCTACTTCTAATTCGATAGTCCCGGTGTCCAGCTTGGGGTTGATGTTGTCCTCGCCCCGCTCGATAATGGTCCCTTCTACCTTTATTACGTCTTCTCTGTTCAGGTCACCAGCTCGGCCGTGTAAGTCCGCCCGTTCCGGAGTAAACAACAACTGAACTATACCCGATCTATCACGAAGATCGATAAAAAGCAAACCCCCCAGATCCCTTCTATTTGTAACCCAGCCTGCAAGTGTGATCTGGTCGCCCAAATTTTCTTCGTTCAGTTCTCCACAATGGTTAGTCCTTAACAAGTCACGATCATCCTCCGGAAATAATTGCTGTTTCGACAGTTATAGGAGATATACCTTGATATCACAAACCCTAACTCCAGGAAATATCGGCTTTGTCGATGAGAAGGGTTTTTTCTAGTCGGATTCCGGCTTGAACCCGATGTTGCCCGATTTTTCCTTCAACCGCCGTTCGATGTTCTCGTACCGCTGCCTTGCGTCGGAAGTGACGGAAGCGGGAGTATCGTCGACGGCAGCCAGGAAGTGATCCATTCGGACGAACTGAGTATCTACGTCCTCACGCAGGGCAAACCTCCCCGCCTTCTTGCAGACGGCCGCGATGTCCGCTCCGGTGAAGTTTTCGGAGAGGTCGGCCAGCTTTTCCAGGTCTATCCCCGGCTCCAGGTTCATCTTGTCAGTATGGACTTTATATATCTTCAATCGAGCCTCCACGTCGGGCACAGGAACGTGAATCAGTTCGTCAAACCTTCCCGGACGGAGTAGAGCGGAATCGATCATATCCGGCCTGTTCGAGGCCGCGACGACCACCACACCTTTGAGCTCCTCCAGGCCGTCCATCTCGGAGAGCAACTGGTTGACTATTCTTTCCGTCGCCCTCGGTTCTCCGGCTCCACCTCCTCTTTCCGGGGCCAGAGCGTCCAGCTCGTCGAGGAATATGATGGCCGGAGAGACCTGTTTCGCTTTGTCGAAGACCTCGGCAATGCGCTGTTCCGACTCCCCATACCACTTGGAAAGCAGGTCGCTTCCCTTGGCGGTGATGAAGTTCGCGTTGCTCTCGTTGGCTATGGCCTTGGCCATCAGCGTCTTCCCCGTCCCCGGAGGTCCGTAAAGCAACACGCCCCTGGGGGGATCTATCCCGATTCTTCTGAACGAATCGGGGTTTTTCAGCGGGAGCTCGATGATCTCCGACATGGTCTGCTTGACGTCCTCCAGCCCTCCCACGTCATCCCAGCTAACCTGGGGCACGTCGGCCAATATCTCTCGAAGCGCGCTCGGTTTGATTCCCTTATAAGCCTGGAACATATCGTCCCGGGTAACTTCTAGGTTTTCCAGTACATCGGAAGGGATGGATTCTTCCTGAAGGTCGATCTCCGGCAGGAGTCGTCGCAGGGCGTTCATCGCCGACTCCCGAGCGAGGGCCTCGATATCCGACCCGGTAAAGCCGTAGGTCAGCTCGATGAACTCGTCCAGGTCCAGGTCCTCGGCCAGGGGCATCCCCCTGGTGTGAATCATGAATATTTCCTTCCGCCCCTCGGTGTCGGGTACCCCAACCATGATCTCCCGATCGAACCTGCCGGGACGACGCAACGCTTCGTCTACCGCGTCCACTCTGTTGGTGGCGGCAATGACGACCACGTTTTCCCGTGGCTTCAACCCATCCATCAGAGCCAGAAGCTGGGCTACGACCCTCCGTTCGACTTCGCCGGAAGCCTCCTCCCGCTTGACGCCCAGGGAATCCAGCTCATCTATAAAGATGATAGCCGGGGCGTTGTCCGAGGCCTCTTCGAAGACCTCCCTCAACTGCTGCTCGGACTCCCCGTAGTACTTGCTCATGATCTCCGGACCGTTGATCGAGGTGAAGTGGGCGTCCGTTTCATTGGCGACCGCCTTGGCCAGCAGGGTCTTTCCGGTTCCCGGAGGCCCGTGGAGGAGTACACCTTTCGGGGGATCTATCCCCAGCCTGTCAAATAATTCCGGGTTCTTTAGGGGCAATTCCACCATTTCTCGTATTCGTTGCAAGACGTCATCGAGGCCGCCTATATCTTCGTAAGTGACCCCTACGTACTGCTCTCCCTCCTCGACTTCCTGGTATTCGGGCTTGAGTTCTATCCCCGTCCTGTTGGTTACCTTGACGATACCTTTGGGGTTCGTACCCAGTACCTGGAGCCGTATCTCCCCCAGACCGAAACTGCTGGAATCCAGAAAATCCTGAAAGAAGCTTTCCGACATCAAATCGGACCCAAACGGGCTTTTTGATCGCCTGATAGTGGTGGAGAGCACGTCTCCGGTGGTCAACGGTCTGCCACCCAGGACCTGTTTCAGGCTCTGGCCGCTCCCCCGAAGCCTCAAATTATCGGAGGCCGGCCCAATAGTCACTTTTTTAGCCTCCTTAACCTCCGCCTTCCTGATCCTGACGTTATCGCCGATACTGGTGCTGGCATTGCTCCTCATCAACCCATCGATTCGAATGATATCCAGTCCTTCGTCCTGGGAGTATCCCTCAACGGCTATCCCCGCCGTCTTGTCGCTTCCCTCTATCTCTATTATGTCCCCCCGAGAAATCCCCAGCTCTTTCATGCTATCCGTACTGATCCTGGCAACCCCTTTACCGAAGTCCTGTTGATTGGCTCCTGCCACCTTAAGCTCTACTTCGTTGTTATTGGCTTTATCGGCCATGATTTCACCTCGTTACCGGTATAAAGTTCACTCTCATGATTGATAAAATCCAGCTTCTTTTTCTCCAAGCCGCCCTATTTCCCGACGCAATGTGAATCGAAAGAGGAAAAAAACACAATTATCATCACAATTATCATTAAGAAATTATATATATAAACGAAATAACCCTCAAGACGGCTAACCCTCGCCGGGGAGGTCGCGTTCAGGCTAAAACTCATTTTTGGGCGGACTTTGCCACGAAAGGGTAACTGGCTTATGATTAAGATCCAGCTTCCATCCCGAGGTGACGGAAATGAAAAGCGTGCGCCAGCTCAAGGATATTCTGGAGTTAAAGACAATCCATCAAGCTCGAAATCGGATAAAGGCGGTAGAGGAGGTCATCCAGCCCTACGTAAAAAGAGGCGAAAACAACGAGATCCTGGTGGGCGAGGAGGGCGTCACTATTCTCACCAGGCTTCAGGATTTGTACGAAAGCGGATTACTCCTAGGTGAAGCGGCGGAAGTAATAAGATCGGATTACTCTGTTGAAGAGGATAAGGAGGTTAGTAAGGAATCGTATACTTCTGTAGGATCCCAAACTAAACCCCGGAGGAAGGTCGATTTAACCGAGTATCTCCTGGAAGAACTAGAGTTTCAACGGGAATTGATTCTGAACCTGTCCGAATCGGAAGACTACGGGGATAACCAGGGAGGAGAAGAGGATAAATGGTGGGTAGAGTGGCTATGATGAAGAGACCAACACGGATTGGGGTTGAGCAATAGCGATGAACTTTACGGTTCCGACCGGAAACAACGAAAAATTAAGCCAGGTGATCAGGGCCATCAAGGAGAACGGTCATTTAAACGGCCTGTGGACCGTGGCCAACGTAAACGCAGTGGATAGACTGGGTATCAACGACCACGGGCCGGTCCACTCGAAAATAGTGGCCAACTCGGCACTAAAGATCTTCCGGCTGATCCGCGAGAGCGGCGTGGAGTCAAGCCTGGAAGAAGCTCATAATCTGAGCCGGGACGACGCCGAGGTGGTCATCCTTCTTGCCGCCGCGCTCCACGACCTGGGGCATGCCGTTCACCGGGTCCACCACGAAGAATTCGGGATCGGCCTGGCGGCCTCACTGATCACCGACCTGCTGGAGGGGATCTACGACGGCTTCGATCTGGGTGTGATGGAGGGGGAAATTCTCCACGCCTGTTACGCCCACGGGACCGAGCTGGAAACCCTCACCCTGGAAGCGGGCGCCGTCAAGGTAGCCGACGCCCTGGACATGGAACATGGGAGGGCCAGGATCCCGTTTAAGGAAGGGGAGTTATCCATTCACTCCGTCTCAGCAACGGCCATCGAGAAGGTGACCATAAGAAAGGGGACGCACAAGCCCGTGGAAATCGTCATCGACATGTCCAACTCCGCCGGGATCTTTCAGCTGGACAATCTCTTT